>JACSRV010000206.1 GCA_014879545.1 Chitinophagaceae bacterium
GAAGGAATGTCCGTGTAAAAGTGATGCAGACGTTATACACGCTTTCGTCGCTCGAAACCGGTACTCAGGTGAATAAAGTTGCAGCAGCCAAAATTCTCGACGACAAACTGAAACAGGTAATGGACCTGTTCACTGCTTCAGTTCTTTACACAATACATATTGCTCAATACGCCGACACAGACGCGCGTATGCGTGCATCAAAATACCTTACCACCGCCGACGACCTCAATGCCGACAGCCGCATAGCCCACAATAGTTTTGTGAACATGCTGCTGACCAATGCATCTTTTTCCGCTCGCGTCAAGAACGAGAATATCACCCGCCTTATAGACGAGGCATATGTGAAGAAAGTCTTCCAGCAATTGCAGAAGACCACCGAATACGAACAATATGTGGCTACGAAACAACACACACCTGTTGCCGACAAAGCCATCATGCAGTTTATATGGGAAAAGCTGGTTGTGGAGAACGAAGACATGCAGTCGCACTTCACCGACGATCTTCCGGGATGGGAAGATGACAGCGAACTGATAGTGATGCTCATGCAGAACTTCTTCAGAGGCAACAGCAAGGTCGACTTCCAGAAACTCCTATCGGGCGAAAAGCGTGAATATGCCCACGACCTCCTGCGTGCGGTTATCGACCGCGACGAGGTATGCCTCGAGCTCATCTCACCAAAGCTGGTGAACTGGGACAAAGAACGCGTGGCCATGATAGATATGCTGCTGCTGCGCATGGGCGTATGCGAATTCCTCTACTTCCCCACCATACCTACCAAGGTCACCATCAACGAATACATCGACATTGCCAAACAATACAGCACCCCGCAGAGCGGACAGTTTGTGAACGGCGTGCTCGACAACATTCTCAAAGACCTGCTCAAAGAAGACAAGATCGTAAAGACAGACAGACCAAAGAACTAACAGAACATAAAACAGGAACGTAAAATGAAACGCTATCTTATTATCCCGGCACTACTACTCGCTGCTTGCGGCGGACAGGATCAGGGCAGTAACGATAAGAACATCTCTGCAAGCCTGGTCAACAATCCTCATAGCGCGTCAGGACTCGATACCGTGGCCGCCGCATCAAAACCCGTTCTTTCCTTTACCGATACGCTCCACAACTTCGGGACTATCAAAGAGAACGAATCGGTGTCTTACGACTTCGCATTCACCAATACCGGCAAAACGCCACTTGTCATCACCTCAGCATCAGGCTCGTGCGGTTGCACCGTGCCCGACTTCCCCCACGAACCCATTCTGCCCGGCCAGTCAGGCACTCTGAAGGTCACCTTCAACTCGGCAGGCAAGCAGGGCCACCAGGAAAAGTCTGTGACCATAGTGGCCAATACCCTGCGCAACATACACATGCTCTACATTCAGGCCGAAGTGCAGGCAAAACAGTAACAAACCTTTTTTCAGTATATAACAACCACAATAAAATGCAATTCACTACAAACACATTGTTCTTACAGGGCGCACCCGCACCGGGTGGCGGATTGATGCCGTTCTTCTTCATCGGTATGATCGTCGTGATGTACTTCTTCATGATTCGCCCGCAGGCTAAAAAGCAGAAAGAAGCCAAAAAATTTGCCGACGAGATGACACCCGGCGAAAAGATCGTGACCATTGCCGGCATTCACGGCACCATCACACGTGCCAACGAAGACGGTACCCTGCAGATCGAAGTAAGCCGCAGCACCTTCATGACCATCGAGCGCTCTGCTGTTTCTATGGACATGACCAAGGAGGCCCGCAAGAGGGCTGGTGCAGCTTCCACTGAGGCAGCTAAGTAATTCATCCCCACAACCTACACGCCGATGCTCAAAGTTGGTATCACAGGTGGAATAGGGTCTGGTAAGTCAGTCGTATGCCGGGTGTTCGAAACACTCGGCATACCTGTGTTTAGTGCCGACGATGCCGCTAAGCACGTTATGGAGCACGATGCCACCCTGGTAGCAGCCATCAAGGCCCTGCTCGGCGATGTGTACACCAACGGCCGCCCCGACCGCGACCGCATCTCGGCGCTCGTTTACAACAATACCGCCCTGCTGCAGCAGCTCAACGCCCTGGTGCACCCGGCCACCATAGCCTATGCCAACGAATGGATGGCTCGCCAGCACGCGCCCTACGTCATCAAAGAAGCGGCCATCTTCTTCGAGAGTGGCAGCAACAAGGGCATGGACGTAATGGTGGGTGTCTCGGCGCCGCGCGCCCTGCGTGCCGCCCGCGCCATGCAGCGCAGCCACCTCTCCGCCGATAAGGTACAGGCCATTATGGACCGCCAGATGGACGACGACCAAAAGATGCACCTCTGCGACCACGTCATCATCAACGACGACCACACTGCCGTCCTGCCCCAGGTATTGCGCCTGCATCAGCTCTTTTTGCAGCAGGCTGCCCGCACCGCATAGTCCGCTTCTCGTCTCATAAGGCTATCAGTAAAAACAATGCCTGCCCGCGGGTGCCCGTATTATATTTGCCCCAAACAAATTACACGCACATGAAACGTAATGCAACTGCCGTATGGAACGGCTCAGGCAAAGAAGGCAACGGAACCGTATCTACACAGAGCACAGTGCTCACAGGCGCTCAATACTCCTACAAAAGCCGCTTTGAAGAAGGCGTAGGTACCAATCCCGAAGAGCTCATCGCTGCGGCGCATGCCGGCTGTTTCTCTATGAAACTGTCGTTTGTGCTGGGTGCTGCCGGCTTCACACCCGACAAGATCGAAACCTCTTGCGACATCACCCTCGAGGCAGGTGCCGTAATCACCAGCGACATCAAGGTAACGGCTTCGGTGCCGGGTATCACTGCCGAGAAGTTCCTGGAGTGTGCCAACGATGCCAAGGCAAACTGTCCTATATCCAAGCTGCTCAACTGCAACATCACGCTGCAGGCCACACTGGCATAGTAATTTCGCTACAACGTCTTTACCATCAGCGCCTTCTCTTGCGGAGGGCGTTGTTGTTTCCGGGGGTTAAGACATCATCTTCTCCAGCCTGCGGAAGCTCTCGGCGGGTGGTGCGCCCTCCCATAGTATCTCGTAGATCACCGATGCCATGGGTATGTCTATGCCGTACTTACCCGATATCACCTGCATCCCCTTCGATGCATAGTAGCCCTCGGCCACCATGTTCATCTCCAGCGTAGCGGCTTTTACCGTGTAGCCCTTGCCTATCATGGCGCCAAAGGTGCGGTTGCGGCTGTGCAGCGAGTAGCACGTCACCAACAGATCGCCCAGGTAGGCACTCGTGTGGAAGTCGGGCTTTTCGTTGCTGGGGTGCACCTGCTCAAAGTGGCGCTGCAGAAACCCATACATCTCGCGGTAGCAGTTGGTGGCATACACGCTCAGGAAATTGTCGCCATAGTCGAGCGAGTGGGCTATACCTGCGCCAATGGCGTAGATGTTCTTCAGCACGGCGGCAAACTGTGCCCCCCATATATCATGATTGCTGGTGGTGTTGATGTAGCTGTTGCCAAACATCGCCGCCACGTCTTGCGTCAGTGCGTCGTTCAGGCCCGAGAACGTAAGGTACGACAGGCGTTCAAAGGCCACTTCCTCGGCATGGCAAGGGCCCGTTATGGCCACATACTGCTCCTTCGGAAAGCCGAACTGCGCCTCCATATAGTCGTTCAGCAGTTGGTTGGCACCCGGCAATATGCCCTTTAGTGCCGATATCACCTTCTTTGTGCGCCACACCTCGGCCGGCACTTGGTTGATCACGTCCAGCGTATAGGCCGATGGCACTGCTATGATCAGCGTATCGCATTGCTGCATCATGGCGTGCAGGTCCTTGGTAGGCCATATGGTATCGGGCATAAACCGCACCGATGTCAGGTAGTGCGGGTTGTGGTGCCGCGTGCTCAGGCTGGCTATCGCCTCGTCGTTGCGCACCCACCAGTGTATCTTACGGCCATTGTCCGTCAGTATCTTGGCCAGTGCCGTGCCCCAGCTTCCGTTTCCTATTATGCCTGTTTGTCCCGTCATGTCCTTCGCGGTAGTTGGGTGTAAAAATAGCAGTTAATCTATAAAGTAGGGTGGCGTCAGCCCTCGGTGCCTGTGGGGGCAGCGGGTGCGTCGGGCTTGCGTTTGTAGAAGAAGAACAGCAGCGTGCCGGTTATGATCAGGCATACCGACAGTATCTCGGCCTGCGTTGGGTGCATAAAGCCCCAGTCATACTTGTAGTTCACGCGCACTTTCTCTACCAGAAAACGCTCTATACCCGCCAGTATCAGGTACAGACTGAAGAGTTGCAGTGTGCCTTTCAGGCGCTTGCGCACCGCCCACATAAAGGCAAACAGCAGCACACACGTCACCGCCTCCCATACCGATGTGGGGAACACGCTCACCGGCAGCACATTGCAGTACTCGCCCACGCAGCCGTGTATCGGCATACCCTCGTGGCCCACATTGTGCGGATAGTTCATACCCACCAGCCAGCGCGGCAGCCAGTCCGGCGCTACAACATGTGCCCATGGCGTGGTGCCTATCATGTGTTGGGCAAAGTCTTTATCGGCGGCAGTGGTGGCGGCGCGCAGGGTGCCGTCGGCATTGCTGATGTAGGCAGTGTTGAAGATGCCCCAGTCGCCATCGCCCGAGAAGTGGCAGCCCAGCCTGCCCAGTCCGTAGGCCAGCATAATGGCGGGTGCCGTGGCATCGCACAGATGATCGAACGGGATCTTGTGCTTGCGGGCAAAGTAGTAGAATGCAGCCGTGGCCATGATGAGCCCGCCCAGAAAGGTGAGCCCGCTCGATGAGGTGAGGCTTTCTATGGGGTGTTTAATAAAATCGTCCCAGGTCTCCAGCGCGTTAAACACCTTGGCGCCTACCAGGCCCGCCACCGCGGCCACCACCACTATCTCGGTGATGCGTTCGTGTGGGTACACCAGGAATTTCTTGATCACCGGCTCCGGCAGTTCTTCCTTCTTTTTCTCGGCATAACGGGCGTAACCCAATAGGGCGGCACCCACCAGACCGGTAAGGAAGTTGCCCCCGGTCGAGAAGAGGTAACCCATGGGGTCGGGCGATATCTCGGCAAAGTGGCCGAAGAGGCCGCCTATTTTAAAACCTATCAGAAAACCCGTGATGGCCGATACCAGCAGATCGGTCATGGTCACCGGGCGGCCCACCTCCATAGTTTCCAACTGGGGGTGCAGCAGTCCCATTTTTTCCTTGCGCTTCAGCTCAGACGATGTGGCCCATGCCGCCCCCAGGAACGACAGTGCCACCAAAAAGCCGAAGGTCTTGAACAGGCTCAGCCACTCCGGCATCTCTATTCCGGTTATGGCATGCAGCAGGTATTTAAAGTCGGGATACATGGGTGTAAAAGTAGGGTATTTTGGGGGATAGGGTAAAGGGTTAAAGTGTTAATAGGTTCCAGGTGTCGTTGGTAACCGGTTGGTGAAAGGGATTCCTGCGCAATCCGTACGATAGCCCGATAGGATCCGTCATTTCGACGTCAGGAGAAATCTCCTGCTCTCTGCTCCTGCCTACTGCCGTCTGCTCTCTGCCCCTGCTCTCCCCAAAACATATCCACATTTTCCCTCCTCCTGCTCCGTCCTCCGTTTTCCCGTCCTAATTTGCACCTCTATTTCTTCAACCCGTCCCTCACCCGGACACAAACTTTTTTACCATGAACGCAGAACTACAGGCCAAGGCCCGGAAACTCTATTTGCAGACCGACCTCTCCAAGACCGAGATCGCCACCGTCCTCGGCATCCCCATCCGCACACTACATTACTGGGTAGGTGTTCAGCGGTGGGATATTCAGAAACAGTGCGTCTTGCAGGCACCCTCTGTTATTGTTACCAACTGCTACCAGATCCTTGCCAACTTCACCGGCCAGCTCCTCGCACCCGAGCGCCGCGATACCCTCATGACCCACAAAGAGGCCGAGACCATCCACAAGCTCACCGTCACCATCAGCAAACTCAAGGCGCGCACCACCCTCGGCGAGAACATGGATATCTTCAACAACTTCCTGCAGAACATCCGTTCCTACTCACCACAGTTGGCCGATCTTATTGCGCCCCACGTCACCGCATTTATAGCCGCCGGCGCCACTGCGCCCACCGCCGCACCCGCTCATGCCGCCGGCGTACCCACCCAGGCCGAGATGGACGAAGAGGCCCACCTCGATCTCGAGGAGGAGCTCGAAGAACAACGCGAGAAGGAGCAGGCTCAAACTCCTCACACTCACTCCCACACTCAAACTCCTCAAACTCACTCCCACACTCAAACTTCCGCTCCTGCCTCTCACGGCGCTCATTCGACCTCACCCTCTCCTTCGGAGAGGGCCGGGGAGAGGTCTGCTCCTTCTGCGAGGGACGGGGAGAGGTTTGCACGCGCCGCGTAAAACCCCGTGCAATAATCCACCCTCATTTTCACCCTAACCACCTCATTACCAATACCAAACCATGCAAAAATCCACTGCAATGTATGTCACCATGAGCCTGGCCAATTGTCACCATGAGCTTGCCGAATGGGGCTACTGAATTTATTTTCAGTTTGTTATTTGTATTTTCAAAAGTTTTCTATTTTTATATCACTATCACCCGCGAAGCCGAAAACGGGCACCAGAGTAGGCACTATTGTATAACACCAACACCGAAAACATTCATCTCATCCAATGCCTTAGTGCAGGCAAATAAGCATTAATCATGGCGGCGCAAGCGAGACCACCGCAGTTGCGGGGCAGGCCGCTTGCATGGAGTAGGACGAGGTAAGACGCTTCGACAAGAAGAAAGGAGTACAAATATCTATGAGCAACAAAAGAATTATTCTTGAAGGCTGTATCAATCAATTCAAAACTCAAAATGAGCTTGAGTTAAAAGACAGCGAAATATTTGAGCTTTTTACTTTGACGCAAATTTCAAAATCTTTTGACTTAAGTTTTGAAAATCTGCAAAACTCAATAGTTGATGGGGGCAACGATGGTGGTATTGATTCCGTTTTGGTGCTAATAGATGATAAAATAGTTGAATCAGTTGACGCTCTGTCCGACTTCAGTTTTTCGAACCGCACATATTGCCGATTTGTTATTTCACAGTGCAAGAAGGAGAATTCGTTTAAGGAGGGTCCCTTGGATAAATTGATTACAACTTTTCCAGCTTTGTTTGATTTAGAGAAAACAGAGGCTGACTTGCTAAAAAGATTTAATGCTGACTTAGTCGCTTTAACTATTTTGGTAAATAAGGCATGGCAACAAACAGCAATTCATGGCGGGAAAGTGCAGGTTGATATTAATTACGCATGTAATGCTGTAGCTATAGAAATAAACCAAATTTTTGAAAATAAAGTAAACCAGTTGATTCAGGTTACAAAGCAAATTTTCTCTACCAATAATGTTTGCTATTCAAATTACAGTTGTAGCGAGTTGCTCGAGTTATACCAACAATCAAAGACATATCGGTTGACTTTGGAGTTTAAAGACCCCCCATTGTCAACCAATTATGCAGAGCATGGTATCGGATACGTTGGCATGGTCAGGCTTTATGAGTATAAAAAATTTCTTACCAGTGAAAATTCTTTGATTCGAGATGATCTTTTTGAGAGTAATATCAGGCATTTTCAAGGGGATGTAGATGTGAATCGGAAGATAAGAAGATCTATTGAAACCATTGACAATAAAGACTTTTGGTGGTTAAATAATGGTATTACTATCATCGCAGAATCACCCAGCCAAATCGGCAAGAAGCTTGTTATAGAAAATGTACAAATTGTAAATGGACTTCAGACTTCATACTCGATATTCTCTAGTCATAGTGGTGATAGCAAAGACGAGAGATCAGTTTTGGTAAAAGTAATAATCAACAACAACAAAGAAACAATTGACGCCATTATTGCGTCAACAAACAGTCAGAACCCTGTGTCCTCGACACTCTTGCGAGCTACTGAAAAGACGCAAAGAGATTTGGAAATTTTCTTTAGCACCAA
>JACSRV010000218.1 GCA_014879545.1 Chitinophagaceae bacterium
CCAGGTCGATGGCGCGGTCGAACGGCGCAATACTTGCAAGATCCGCGCATGCTGTAGGCGAGGTAAAAGTCGGGGCGAAGTTTAATTGCTGAATCGAAATAGGATACAGCCTCCTTAAAGTTACCACCACCCGATGCCTTCCTGGCCCGGGCCATGTAGGCCATAAAAAAGTCTCTCTTCAACGTCAACACCCTGTCCAGGTCGCGTTTACTGGCTTTTTCGTCGCCGACCATTTCTTCAAGATTGGCCTTATTGAAGAAGCCGAGCGTAAACTCCGGATTGATCTCAACAGACCTGTTGAAGGAATACATTGCAGCCCTGAAATCGCCGCGCAACTGATAGAGGCCACCTAGCTGATAAAAGGCCCTCCAGTCGTTCGAGTCTTCCTTTATACAGGCAAGGTATTCTTTCTCAGCTTCCTCCAGCTTGTCCATCAGCACCAGATCATTTCCCTTGTTATAGTGTTCAGAGACCTTGCCTGTTGTTAACTTCGTTTCACCTTTCTTGTCTCCACAAGCAGATAAACATAATACACCGGACACCGCCAGCAAAGGCACAAAAAATCGAATTGACATCGGGCAAATTTTGTTGAAAAATACCCCGTTTCGGAGAATTAAACAACTTCCTGATAAATGGAATGTGTATATCACCCATGGTTAAATATACTCTTCAATCTACCAACCAGATATGTCAGGAACTTTGGTAACATTTTCAAAATGACTACTTTGTAGCACACAACACAAATCACCCAATGATGAAAAGACCACTTCTGACGGCAACTCTTTCGCTTTTTTCAATGATTCAGATGGCAAAAGCGCAATGCCCTGCCGGACGGTACCAGACCGATATGTTTGGCGTTACGGTATCAACAGTGACCTACTCTACCCCATACAATCTTGAAATGGACATCTACCAACCGGCTGGAGATTTGCAGGCTACGCGTCCGCTTATCATACTGGCACATGGAGGTAGCTTTGTGGGAGGATCCAAAACAGATGATGTGAGTGTTGACACACTGTGCGTTCGATTCGCGCGGCGCGGATATGTAACAGCGTCAATCAACTACAGGTTAGGAAATGCATTGTCTATGGCACTCGACTCGATGAACGCTATATCTGTTGTGATGAAAGCTGTTGGCGACGGAAAAGCAGCGATAAGATATTTTGTAAAAGACGCAGCCACAACCAATACGTATAAGATAGACACCAACAACATCTTTTGTGGCGGCAACTCCGCAGGGGCTGTATTGTATATGCATGTTGGCTATCTTGACTCAGCGGAAGCACCCGCCCACGTAGCCGGAGTTTTGGCCGCCAATGGCGGATTTGAAGGGAATAGCGGCAATGCAGGATATACCACTAAAACAAAGGCTGTTATCAATCTGGCAGGGGCACTCAACCTTCCGTCGTTCATTGACGCAACTGATATTCCGTCAGTAAATGTGCAGGGAGATGCCGACGATGTGGTGCCATACAACTGTAACAAAGCACTGGGCGGACTGATCGATGTTAACCTTTGCGGGCTTGGCTCGTTAGAAGGTCCGCTAACAGGAAATAGCATCTACCACTGGAGTAAGGTGTATGCCGGAGACGCCCATGTACCATGGAATAGTGATCAGACAAAACTGAACACCGTGGACTCTCTGGTAAAAGAATTCTTGTACACCTTGGTTTGCCCTTCCGGCGCCTCGGTAAAAGGTATTGCAAACACTTATAAGAACACCATCAGCCCCAACCCTACCCCGGGAAACTTCAGGGTTGCATCGTCAGGCACGATCGAAGCAATAACGATAAGAGACATTACGGGACGCGTAGTTTTTTCCCGATCTGATATCCGAAACAACGAAATTGAAATAAGCGGATCCGATCTTAATGCCGGATTATATTTTGTGACACTATTGTTTGGAGACGGAATGCCTGCCGAAACGCTCAAACTATCGATTCAGTAGCAACTATTTTTTCTTAGATTCATCTGTCAAACGAGCCCTCCTGTCCCAACGAATAGCATAACACACATAGAGGTTAAAGTCGAAATTGGCGGTTTTATCGCCCTTGCCAAATCCGGCAATGTGCAATGGAGCGAGGTCGTCAAACGAGCGGCCGTTCATAAGAAATTTTCCACGCAGATTCCAGCCTGCCATCAATCCGTGCACCAATTCCACTCTCATACCGGTTGTCACTTCTGCCCAGATAGCTGCAAAACTCTGTCCCCCTGTAACGCCGGACACATTACCCCAAACACTATCGGTGGTAATGTAAGACGCGCTACTTCTGGTTACTCCGGCTCCTGCTGCACGCAAGCCTATAAACATCATATCCCAGTCTTTGGTGCTTTCGCGGTAAAGTATACTCTTGTTAAAGCCCAGGCGGGTAAAGTAGTTGGTTGTTGAATATTTCAGATCGGCATAGTTCACATCAGAACCGCCCCAGCCTCCATCGGCAACCAGGTAGTACTCGTTCTTAAGGTAATAACTCAACTCGCCTTCATAGGTCCATCGGTCAGTGCGAAGATTATTCATTACCGGATGAAAAACATCTACACCTATGGTCAGTTGGTGACCACCTACATATTTTTTGCGGGCAGGTGGCTCATCAGTGTCGGCTGAGTCAATCTCCTGCGCAAATACAGCACCACCGGCAAACACACTAAGGACGAGGACGAATAAATACCTGTACATGATTTGTGTTTACGTTATTGGTCACACTTCGATTAAGAACTGATGCAGAATCGACGGTGTGATTTGTGGAGAAAATTGTATCCAGATCAAAAAAATGACTGTATCCGCAGGCGTTGGACACGAAAGTAAGTTGACGCTCATACACAAAGGTCAGTGTATCAAACATCACACCCGCAGCTGTATCCGGGGCGAACCGCCAACGGCAGGTATCTGATAGTGGCGACAAAGAGAGTGTGAATCCGGACGCTTTTGCAAAATAGGTTCCAGTGCTCACCAGTGGTGACATAGGAAAGAACACTGCGGCGTTAAACGCGGTATCTAATACTTTGCCATCAGAAGCCATCTTTACGCTCTTCATCTTCAGGATCGCGGTCTTCGGAGTGAGGCACGGTTGTCGTTCCTGCGTGCATGAAAAGAACACGCCATACAAGAACACAACTGGCAACAGACGGTATTTCCCTTTGTTAGTCATTAAGTGTATTCAATATACCGTCTATTTCAGAAATGAGCACATCAAGTTGCCTGCGCATATTGTCACGCTCCTCGGCCGACCCGATTGTCTTATCCAGATTTACACTCACCATTCCCTGCTCAAGAGACGCAATTCTTTGTTTGAGATCAGCCTCGGTACTTTGCTGCCTTGCAACAGTTTCTCGCAAACGTTTATTCTCCGCTTCAAGAGTGCTATGTCGCTTTATAAGCTTAGTGAGTTTCTTATTAAGTTCATCAAGTGCCTGCATTACTCGCGTATTTGTGCGTTCAGTTTTGTTTTGTAAGCCTCAGACAATTTTTTCATCAACTGTTCAGTCTCAACATCCGTCAAAGTACGATCTTGTAACTGAAAAGTATAATTTAATGCATAAGACTTTTTACCGGCGCCCAGCTTATCGCTCTCAAAAACATCGAATAATCCGAAGGACTTTAGTTCTGCAATTTTCAACTGACCGGTCACCTCCTGCACCTGCTGATAAGAAACCTGCTTGTCCAGAACTATCGCGAGGTCGCGCTGCACAGCAGGAAATTTCGGCACCTCCGTATACTTTGTTTTTGCTGCGGCTAAAGCCTGACACCAAACTGACCAGTTTATATCAGCAAAATATACATCTTGTTTTATATCGAAAATAGAAAGTCGTTTCGCGGCAACCTTTGTCACCACACAAAGCACTTTGTTTTTCCACTTCCATGTAACCTCGTTCGCTGCAGCGTCTCCAAAACTCACCGCCACGCCTGATATACCGCCATATTTTACCAGATTGTCAACCAGCCCCTTCATGTAGTACACATCAGAAGCCTGTTCTTTATTCTGCCAATGTTGCGCACGTACATTACCTGTTACCCATATGGAAAGACGAGACTCCTCAACGTAACCGGTTTCGGACTTGTGGTAGATGTTTCCAAATTCAAACAATTGCAGGTCGGTGCTTTTGCGGTTGCAGTTATATGCAACTACTTCCAATCCGCTCTTCAGCATAGACGGGCGCATAGTATCCAGTTCGCTTGTGAGGCTGTTTATCATGCGCACCAACGTGGTGTCATCAGGGTAGTATTTGCTATTAACTATTGAATTTGTAATTATCTCCTGCACACCGATATCACACAAAAGCTGCGCCACACGCTCACGTTCTACCCTATCGTTAGGCAGGGACTTGAGCAATGAAATATTCAGTCGGTCAGGTATCAGGATGTTGTCGAGACCATCTATTCTGAGTATCTCCTCAACAATATCGGCCGGCTGCAAAACGTCAGGTTTATTCGAAGGAACCTTAACCGAAATGCCTTCTTTATTCTCTTTTAGCACCGTAAAACCCAATGCCGAAAGCACCTTCACGATAGCTGCGTTTCCATAATCCTTACCACTCAACCGGGTTATGTAATCGAAAGATACATCAATAATAACGTCTTTTAGCGGCACGGGATAAACATCGACCACAGATGAAGCAATAGTTCCACCTGCTACCTCAGTGATCAAAGATGCTGCACGTAGTAACGCCGGAAGCACATTGTTTATATCCACTCCTTTTTCAAAGTGTGTAGCAGCATCAGTACGCAAGCCGTGGTGCAAGGATGTTCGCCTGATGGACATGGGCGTAAAGTATGCACTCTCAAGAAACACAGTGGTAGTCTGATCATTAATGCCACTATCTTTCCCGCCAAATACGCCACCTATTGCCAACGGACCGTTAACATCACATATCATAAGGTCTTCAGCGCGCAATTTGCGCTCCTTATCGTCAAGGGCAAGAAATGTTGTCCCCTCAGGAAGGTGTTTCACAACCACCTTGTTACCTCCTATTTTACTTGCATCAAATGCATGCAGTGGTTGCCCGTACTCGTGTAACACAAAGTTGGTAACATCCACAATATTATTGATACTCCTGATTCCGATGGTCTGCAAGCGCTGTTGCAACCATTCGGGTGAAGGACCTACTTTCACCCCTGTCAGGTAAAGACCGGCATATCTCGGACAGGCGTCTACTGCCTCTATCTCCACTGAAATCGGGGAGGTTCCTCCCACAGCAATTTCAGACTGTGGGAGCCTGGTCGCATACGCACCTTCGCGGTGATGTGCAAGGTAGGCGCACACATCCCTGGCCACACCTATATGGCTATTAGCGTCAGACCGGTTGGGGGTAAGGCCGATATGTATGGAATGATCGGAAGACGGAATATTGAAATACTCACGTGCACTCATGCCCACAGGAGCATCAGCCGGCAGTATCATTATACCGGCATGGCTGCTACCGAGACCTATTTCATCCTCTGCACAGATCATTCCTGAGCTTTCCTCGCCCCTGATCTTAGCTTTTTTTATCAAGAACGGCTCACCCTCTGTCGGGTGCACGGTGGCGCCAACGGGTGCCACAACCACCTTTTGACCGGCTGCGACATTAGGCGCGCCGCATACGATCTGCCACACCTCTCCATTGCCGGCGTTCACTGTTGTCACGCTCAGTTTGTCAGCATTTGGATGTTTCGAACAAGTCAGAACTTCACCTATAATTAAACCCTGCAATCCACCTTTTACCTTTTCAGATGTCTCCACAGCTTCCACCTCTAATCCTATAGACGTGAGGATGTTACTAAGTTCATCAACAGGGATATGCCCGACACTTGCCGGTAGGTAATCATGCAACCATTGGTAGGAAATAACCATTTAATATCTCGAATTTCAGCAAAGATAACCCTTCACAATAGCAAAAACTATCCTCGCAAAAAAACGCTTAACAAAATCATTTTTCCACCAAAGTATGTGCACTGGCTGTGAATTATTGTTGGTAACTTTGTGGAGATGTGGAATAAGTCTCTGAATAACCCGACTTATGTTGAAAAACATGTGAATGATATGTGCGCGTGATGCTTAAAATTATACCAACCGATTTTTTTTGAGGTTCTGTTTTTGGCAACTACATTCGTTGCCTGTCGTTCCGGACTCACCACATTAATACCGGTCTAACAATTTGGTCATCCAGACTTCACAATCGAGATGAAACGGAACCGGCACCCCTTAACTGATGAAAACACAAAAAGATTTGAATATTAACTCATTATTGAATTACTCAGGCTAAATGGCTGTAAATATTAAGAAAGAATTCGGCACTTCACGTTCGGCAAACCGGAAACCCGACCTATCGACCCTTGTGTATGGAAAAGTGCCACCACAAGCACCTGAACTGGAAGAAGCGGTATTGGGTGCAGCAATGCTGGAGAAGGACACATTTGCACAGATTCTGGAAATAATACAGAGCGAAGATTGTTTTTACGTTGATGCACACCAAAAGATCTATGCTGCTATGCGTAGGCTTTTTGACAAGGGCACCCCCGTTGACCTTCTTACAATAACAGAAGAACTCAGAAAGAGCAATGAACTGGAACTGGTGGGAGGTGCCTACTTCCTTACCAAGCTCACCATGAGCGTACTCTCCAGCGCTCACGTGGAGGCGCATGCCCGTCTGGTGATGGAGAAATTCATTCAGCGCGAACTAATCCGCATTAGCGGATCAGTGATCAGCGAAGCCTATGAAGACAGCACCGATGTCTTTGACCTATTGGACAAAGCTGAATCCGGACTTTATGAAATAACCGACAAACACCTTCGCAAGAACTTCAAGAGTCTTCAGGAAGTGCTTGTTCATACCATTAAAGAAATAGATGAAAGCCGCAAGAAAACTGACGAGGTGAATGGTGTTCCGTCCAACTTCGCTGCACTCGACCGAATTACAGGTGGGTGGCAAAAAACGGACCTAATCATTCTTGCAGCCCGTCCGGCTGTGGGTAAAACTGCATTCACACTGAATCTTGCAATGAATGCCGCAATGAACCCGGGCAAACAATTTCCGGTCGCTTTATTCTCGTTGGAGATGGGTGCCGGCCAGATAGTTAAAAGGATGCTGGCGGCCGTAACCGAGGTAAGCATGAACGCGATAACCAAGGGCAAAATGGCTGAACATGAATTCATTCAGATGTCTCAGCGGATGCAGAAACTGGCACAGGCCAAGATATTCATTGATGACCAGGCAGCGCTTAACATCTTCGAATTACGTGCAAAGGCACGACGCCTGAAACAAAAACACGACATCCAAATGATCCTGATCGACTACCTGCAGCTCATGCAGGCAAGTGTGGACAAGGGTGGTAACCGTGAACAGGAGATCAGTAAAATATCGCGCGACCTGAAGGCGCTGGCAAAAGAGCTCGAAGTGCCTATCATTGCGCTCTCTCAGTTGAACCGTTCGGTAGAAACACGCAAAGAATCAAAGGTTCCTCAATTGAGTGACCTCCGCGAATCGGGTGCGATCGAACAGGACGCCGACATGGTTATGTTCCTTTACCGACCTGAGTACTATGGCATCAACAACAACGAAATGGGTGAAACTGTAGAGGGTGAGACACACATACACATTGCAAAGCACCGTAACGGTAGCACCGGAGAGGTAAAAGTGCGCTTCATAAAAGAGTACCAGAAGTTTGTTGATATGGAAGAAGATCAGTTCGACTCTTTCAAACCAATGGGCGGAGGCGGAAGCAGCGACCCATCGGGTTTCGGCTCCGGGTCAGGGGGGGGATTTGCTCCAACACGCGACAATCCGTCAGCAGGCATCCGCCGCGACACCAGCGGATTCGGAGATTCAAAACTTTTTATACCCGGAGGTGGATTCCAGACAAAACAATCTAAGGCTAATGACATGAACTGGGAAGACGATGATCTGT
>JACSRV010000220.1 GCA_014879545.1 Chitinophagaceae bacterium
AATATCCTAAAATTCAAAAAGCAATTTATGCAGAATTTTTAGGATTTCACAACACAGAAATACATATTAAAAATAAAATGTGAATTTGGTTAATAATTGACTCACAATTGATTGCCCATTGGCTATAAGGTTACTTTTATAGCGCTTTCCCCTACCCGCAAAAGAAATGCGGGGGCTCACCAGCCCCCGCATCGCCATAATTTGTGCCAATATCAACCAACTACCATATATTCATTTTATTCCTCAACCCATTAGGGAGGCCGTTTTTATGAAGTAATATCGCAGTGGTCTTGTATTTCACATAGTTCTTTGATACATAGATATAACCCTTGTAGTCATTCTTATCACCCCACGAGTTTTTCACTATATAATACTTCCTGCCATTCTGGTCTGAAGCCAGTCCTACGATGTGCATACCGTGATCGTCGGTAGTTTCGTAGTTGTCAAATGCCATCTGGCGAAGCTCAGGCGTTATGTTGCGCTCATATTTAGGTCCGTCAAACATGTACTTCTTCTCAGAATCGTTCATGTTGTCATAGTCCTTTTCAGGAACATACGCCACGCCGTTTTTCCAGCTGAAGTACTTTTCGCTTACGTCCGTTGCCCACGAAACCGTGAAACCCCTGTTCAGTGCGTTGTCAATAATGTCCGTCAGGTCGTCCATCTGCACATTATAAACACGGTCAAAAGACCAGTTGTCGGGTACCATAAGCATGGTCTTCTTGTAATATGGTGCGGTCATTACCGATGTCAGCTCCACATAATCTTCCGGGTGAATGCCGATGCGTTGCTGTGCAAAGCTCTGCGGCGTATAGGTCTTACCGTTCCACTTGAAGGTCTCAGGCACGGCACCCAGGTATGAATTCAGCACCTCAGTGTAGGCTTTTTTCCAGGATGGGGTCAGTTTACCATTCGGGTTAGACACCACTGCATCCAGCATAGACTTCAGAATTGCCTGCATTTCTGCAAACTTATTTTTGTCGGTACCGTAGTGCAGACCGGTGTACACATCCTGCGGCATAGCGCCATATTTCGCATACATATTGATCACGTCATGACAAGCACCACCATCACCCCAGGCCACCGATCCGTGCATGCGCACATAGTTGTCGGCCTTGTCCAGGTACACGCAGCGCGCGCTGAAAATCTGCGCCAACTCTATCGGCTCCTTGCCCATACGCATCATCTCGCTCTCCAGAAATGAGTTGGTAGAATAACTCCAGCATGTGCCTGAGCTCGCCTGGTTCTTTACGCCTGTGCGCTCCAGGTCTATCACGTGGTTGAATTTATACTTGGTCGAAGGCTCTGCTTTCTTTTTATCGCCGGTGTTTGTGTTGGTGTAGCTCCGGTTCATTTCTATCTTCCTTATCAGGTCGTCTTGTGCGCCGGCAAGGAATGGCGAAATTGCCAAAGCCATCATTAAGATCTTCTTCATTGCGTTTTTTATGATTTGTGTAAAAATAGAATTAAATGGGTAAATAGAAAATCGGGATCACTATAATCACCCTTTTATCACCTGACCGCGCAACCATTCTGCCGACGCCGGCCCTTCAGAGAATAACAGATCAAGGATACTCAGCCCCGGCACAAACCCCATGCGGTCTTCAAACACCTGATAGTACCTGCCTTCCGGCACGGGTAGGTTTTTCAGCCCCCGCAGGTCGGTCACCCCGGCTTCAGCCTCAGGCACATATCCCGTCGTGAACCCTTGCATAAAATCGAGTCTCAGTTGTTGCTTCACCCACGCAATTGCCGCCATATTCAGCTCAAACAAGAACTCATACTCAGTGTCGAAAATCGCTTTCAGCGTGGGCTCATAATGAAAAAAATAGGGCGACCTGTTATATACCGACACCAGAGTGCGCCAGTGCTGCACCTGCCATCGGCCATCATTCAGCACGCGCACCTTGTCTATAGCACCCGCCTGGTCGCGGCCATGCAGCAGCGGCACGGTCAATAATATACTATTGTTCGACCCGCTGATGCGGTACCTGTTGCGGTCGGTCATCTTCTGCGACCGCTCGTGCAGCTCAAAGACAACCTCGCTTGCCTGCGCCGCATAACACCACCACCCCACCGACGGAAAAGTAAGTATTGAAGAAAGCACCTTCATTACCTCAAAAGTAACACAACCTTGCTGCACTCACAGGCATAAGTTCATTTGAGCATGCAATACGCATTGGTTTGCCTATTTTTGAAACCTCATTGGTTCATTCATTACATCGTTCATGGTGCTCCCTTCTTCGCTTATTACGGACCTCTCCAAACTGGCAGGGTTCGACGAACAGGCCTTCCGTGCCGCGCACGACCAACGTCCGCCGGTATCTGTTCGACTGCATCCTGTAAAAGGGGACGGTGTGTTTGCGAATGAAGAAGTAGTGCTGTGGTGCACCGGCGGCCGGTACCTGCCCGAACGCCCCGTCTTCACGCTCGACCCCGCCTACCATGCCGGCGCATACTATGTGCAGGAGGCATCTTCTATGTTTCTGGCGCAGCTGCTGCAACAGGCCATTGCCGGGCGCACCAACCTGCGTGTGCTGGACCTGTGCGCGGCACCGGGCGGGAAAAGCACCCTGATAGCCTCCATGCTGGACCCTGAAAGTCTGCTCGTATCCAACGAGGTCATCCGCACACGTGCCTCCATACTCGAAGAGAATATGAGCCGTTGGGGCTACATGAATACCTGGGTCACCAGCAACGATCCGCGCGACATTGGCAGGCTCGACGGTTATTTCGATATCATAGTCGTAGACGCCCCTTGTAGCGGATCAGGGCTGTGGCGCAAAGATCCGGCCGCACTCAACGAATGGAGCGAGGCCAACGTGCAGTTGTGCGGCGAACGCCAGCAACGCATCCTCGCCGACATCTGGCCGGCACTAAAGACCAATGGCATCCTCATCTACGCAACCTGCTCCTATTCGCCGCAGGAAGACGAGGACATCCTTTCCTGGCTCGCCACCGATCTCCATGCAGTATCGCAGCCGGCTCTTTCCATCCCAGCACAATGGGGCATAGAACCGGTCACAGCACCAGGAAACATCATCGGCTACCGCTGTTACCCGCAAAAGGTGAAAGGCGAAGGATTCTTTATCTCTTCAGTTACCAAAACAGAAGAAACAACTGTCGTGAAACAACCACGATACAAAACGGCACGCAACAGCCGTGTTCAGGATCAGGCCGCACACCTCTTCAGCAACCTACCACTGTTCATTCCCGGCAAAGAGAATAACTTCTTTGCCATCAACCCGGCACACGAGGTCGATCTGAATATCATTCAGCAAGCCGCATGGCTGCGCCGCACAGGTGTTGAAGCCGGCACGCCTATGCCGAAAGAATGGCTGCCCGCACACGATGTGGCACTCAGCATTGATGCGTCGGCCCAGCTACCGTTTGTGGATACAACCCGCGAACAGGCATTAAAATTTCTGAAACGTGAAGAAATGGGCATTGAGAACATCCCGAAAGGCTGGCACATCATCCGCTACAATGGTCAGGGCCTCGGCTGGATAAAATCGCTCGGCAACCGCGTGAATAACTACCTGCCCAAACACTGGCGCATCCGCATGGATATTGATGTGTAGCGGCTTTTTCGACACCGGACAAAGTAGGATGATTTTTATATACCGACCCTTCAGAAAATTAAATAAATGTTACTACCTTTGCGCCACTGGTAAGTCTTATACGGCCAGCTCCCGATGAATCCCCCAGGACAGGAATGTAGCAAGGGCGTTTGGTTGTAGCGGTGCGATGTGAGTAACTTACCAGTTTTTTTATGCCCCTACCCCTTGTGCCACGCTTTCTCTAGCGTATGATAATCAAGAAAATAGATCACTTTTACCGATAGGCTATTGCTCTGTGGCGCCTGTAAGGTACGGTTCAGACTCTCGGTATAGCTCTGTACCAATGCCTGACCCGATGTATAAATGCTGTTCTGATACACCACGCTCATCTCACTACCCGGCTTGAACTGCCACACAAAATTCATGAAAACATTGAACGAGTTGAAATTCACATTGTGCGTGCCGCTATAACCACTGCCATAGGTTAGTCGGCCATCATTGCCCAGCAATCCATATTTCGAATATTCAGCTTGCGACCAGTAATGCCTGCCCTCCAGTTTCAAAGACATGGTGCGTTTGAAAATATAAGCTGCAGAAAGCGCATTGGTAAACGTTTTCAGATCGCGGGTACCCAAATAAATGCTATCGCTCACCTTGTTCACAAATCCCACATCGCTCCTGGCATTGTTGCGGGAGAAACTGTAAATGGCTGAAAGTTTGTTAGAGAATCGATACCTCGGCGATACATTCCAACCCAGGGTTTCCCTTTCGTCCGCTTTGTACCATCGCTTGCTACCACTCACATCAAACGCGAACCTCTTACGATAGTCTGTTGAATAAAAACCGCCAAACATATTGTTGGACGGTTGAACAAAATACCTGCCCTGTGTCCTCGGTTCAAAATAATCATACGACTCGGCAGGGGTCCAGTCCCAATACACACCTGTTGTGAGGAAGTTCCTGAAGGTATAGGTATGGTTGCCGTGCACAGCCAACCGTGCATAGGCCCACGGATTGTAGGAACGATAATACTCAAGCCCTATCTTGTTGTATGTATAGTTGAATACCCAGAACGGTTTGTACGTATTGTATACATTGTACAGTACGCACGATATAATGTTATTGCGGTCAAGATACCCGAGATCATTAGGATTGAACTTATCTGTCACCATCCTCGTCATCATTGTCCAGGTGTAATTGCCGCTTTGCTTACCGAAATTCAGGCTGCCTCTATGCCCCGCAACCACCCCGGTGTCATAGATCAACTGGCTCACATCAGCCCCGCCACTTGCCCCGTATCTGTTCTTCTTGTCTGCTATCTTGAAGAGCAACGCACTCACATTGGCGTTGTAGCTGTTCTCAGCACGGTACACATTCGTGTTCACTAAACTCACGTAAGAGTTATTCTTCAAGGCCTGATCCAGCACCAGTACACTATAGTTGGTGAGTGGCGATGTTTCTACCTTTCTTTCAGCACCCGTGATGGTGTCTGTTACCGTAGCCATTGTCGGCGCCGACACCGCATTGAATATGCCAATACCGGTGCGTCCCTTTGTGCGCCCCGAGAACTTGGCTGCATTATACAATCGGGTGTTGGCAGGGTTCTCTGTCACCACCTCGTTTGTGTCCAGTTGTCCACCCAGTTTCCGCACATTCACCGGCACACCTCCTACCCGCCTCGAATAAAAAAGATCATTTTTATTGAACAGGTCCACACCTTCTGTAAAGAAATACCTTCGTTCATCATAGCGCACCTCCACCGGCGACAGATTGAGCACTTTGTTGTCGAACAATGTCTGCCCGAAATCAGGCACCAATGTCATGTCCAACGTGAAACTTTCACTCACCCCATACTTCACATCCATACCCCCGTTCACTGTCCTGGCAGTGTTGCCATTATAGTTCTCGGCATAGGCAGATATATAAGGCAGCAACGCGAGTCGCAGTGGAGCTTTAATATTCGAAATATTCTGCAGCACGCCACTCTGCCCTACCACATTGGTCACCGCCGGGTCTACCTTATTCCAGTAAGACCGCTCTCTGTAACGCCTGATGACCCTGAAAAAATTCACGCCCCATTGCTGCACTTCTGTCTTCGGAAATCGCAGGGCCGAATAAGGTATCTTCATTTCCACACTCCAGCCACTGTCGGTATGTACCACTCGCGAATACCATGCTGCGTTCCACGACCGGTCAGAGGCGTCAAACTTCACAATACCGTCGGCCTGCACGCCCGCAGCTGTAACTATGAACTGTGTTGCATTCTGCTTATCGAAATAGGTATCAAATGTCACGCCGAAAGCATCCACATTGCTGTTCTCAAATTCATCTCGTGGCGATAGTTGCCGCAGCACACTGTCCCTGCTTTGCTCATAAAGCATAGCCCCTACATAAACCGCCTCGTCGTCATATAGTATACTGACCTTTGTTGGCTGAGAACCCGGCCGGCCCGGCCTTGGCCCCGACTGAATAAAACCTTCTGCCTTTGCAGCAGTTATCCATTCGGGCTCAGTGAGTTTACCGTCAATAACTACCGGCGAAACCACCGGCAGTGCCATAAGTACTTTCTTGTTTTCCTGCGCCCGGCCTGACGCAACACTACAAAGAAATAGCACTGCCGCCGTTATGGTCTTCAAAAGGGTCACTTTTACTTTTTTACCGGATACACTTTAGAAGCTCGATGTCACAGACGCTCTTACACCGCTGAACGCAGGCTCATAACGGCACACACCACCCGAGCAGTTCATACCGTCAACCTGCTTCACATACGCAATTGTAAAACGGTTGGCACCACGTGTATGCGCTACGAAAAAGTTATAGTAGTGATTACCGGGATTCTTATAGTTAGGGTTGTCTGCACCCGGGTTAGGTTTCGTGTTGTACATGTCCGATACTGTGAACGACCACCTTGGTGCTATGTTATATTCCAGCAACGCAAACGCCCATGAACCGTAGTCTTTCACGGCATTCATGTACTGCAGCTCCAGCCTCATTGACTTGGTATCAGTGAACTTGTAAGTGATCTCGGCAAATGGAGTGGTCGAATACAACGTCAGGAAAGGAATACCCTTTATCTGGTAAGCATCGATATTGTACTCCATATATTGCACACCACCCTCCAGTACCCACTTATCCAATCCCTGATAGATACCTTCTGCATAAGCTTCACGGTATAATTTTTCACCGGTAAGCGTGTTCATATGGGTGTATGTGAATGTAAAATTGGTAACGTCGTTCGGCGCCACATTCACTTGTGCAGTTCCCGCCAATTCCGACTGGTCCTGCGATGCAGGCATGTAGCGCGATATAAGGCGCATTGGCCTCAGCACGGCCACAACCGGCTGCCAGTTCAGCATACCCTTCAACACGTTCTCGTTTGGAGATGTACGCATCGTGAAGTCTTCTGTACGCTTACCGGTCAGACTCACAGCCAAACCCTTGCGTCCATAGTTCAATGAAGTGTACACAACATTTCCGGCCCGGTCTGCAAGCTTGCCGAACAGCGCATCATACTGGTTTACAATCGTTATTGCTTCATGCGTTTTGTAGGCACCTTCGGCATACCAGGAGAGGTTTTTGTAAACCAAGGTGTTGTATGCCGTGAATGCATACATATTGTACCTCGGCAAAAAGCGCAACGCTGTGTCCTGTGCGTTGATCGCTGCAGCTACCGCTGTCATCGATCCGGCATCAAGTGTCCTGTTCAGTGCTCCGAATCCCGGCATCAGGCGCACGTCCCCCACCGACAGATCGCCCTCGCCTGCAATACCCTTTATAACCGGGGCATAACGCACATTGTTAACCAGGTTGTTGTCACTGTTATTATTCTTTAGCTGACCGGTGAAACCCTTCATTGAGAAATGGTCGCCAAACTTATACTTCAACTGAAATCCCATTAGTGCGTTATCTATCAGCAATCCCCTGTCTTCGTAAGCACGGAACAAGATACCGCTACCTATCTGGTCATAGATAGAACCCACTGTCAATGACAGATTGTCCATTTCCTTGCTGATAGCCCAGGCACCTATACCAAAGTCGGTATTAGTAGACAAGGGTTGCTTCAGGTTCGAGTTGTTAAATCCGTCTGCCCGCAGAAAAAATGTGTACCCGTTTACTGCATACCGCAAAGACAGCCATGCGTCACTTCCGCTCAGCGCATTGTCATACAACGGATTGCCCGATGCCTTGATGTTAGTGTCCTTCATAAAGAAGTTCATGTTCATCATAAGATCGCCCGAAAAAGTACCCTGCGCAAATG
>JACSRV010000159.1 GCA_014879545.1 Chitinophagaceae bacterium
ATCGAAAAGAAATTCGGTGCGCCGGGCATCACTAAGGACGGTGTGTCTGTGGCTAAAGAAATAGAGCTGGAAGACGCTATCGAGAACCTGGGTGCGCAGATGGTGAAAGAAGTAGCTTCTAAAACTGCCGACATTGCAGGTGATGGTACCACTACGGCTACTGTGCTGGCTCAGGCTATCATAGGGGAAGGATTGAAGAACGTGGCTGCAGGTGCCAACCCGATGGACCTGAAGCGCGGTATAGACAAGGCGGTTCATGCCGTGGTTGAAAACCTGCGCTCACAGTCGGAAAAAGTGGGTAATGACAACAAGAAAATAGAGCAGGTTGCATCTATCTCTGCCAACAACGATAACTACATCGGTTCGCTGATAGCACAGGCTATGGCGAAAGTGGGTAACGAAGGTGTGATCACTGTAGAAGAGGCAAAAGGCACTGAAACTACTGTAGATGTGGTGGAAGGTATGCAGTTTGACCGTGGCTACCTGAGTGCTTACTTTGTGACCAACACAGAGAAAATGCACGTAGAGATGCAGAACCCTTACATCCTCATTTACGAGAAGAAAGTAAGCACACTGAAAGACATTCTTCCTATTCTGGAAAGCGTGGTACAGAGCGGTCGTCCGCTGCTGATCATTGCTGAAGATGTGGACGGCGAAGCACTGTCTACACTGGTGGTGAACAAACTGCGTGGTTCTCTGAAGATCGCTGCTGTGAAGGCACCGGGCTTTGGCGACCGTCGCAAGGAAATGCTGCAGGACATTGCTGCCCTTACCGGCGGTACGGTGATAAGCGAGGACCAGGGCTACAAACTGGAGAACGCTACACTGGCGCATCTGGGTCAGGCAGAAAGCATCACTATAGACAAAGACAACACTACCGTTGTAGGTGGCAAGGGTGATAAAGAAGTGATACTGGGTCGTGTGAACCAGATCAAATCTCAGATAGAAACTACGACGAGCGATTACGACCGCGAAAAACTGCAGGAGCGTCTGGCTAAGCTGAGCGGCGGTGTTGCGGTGCTGTACATAGGTGCCGCTACCGAAGTGGAAATGAAAGAGAAGAAAGACCGCGTAGATGACGCGCTGCACGCAACACGTGCCGCTGTGGAAGAAGGTATCGTTCCTGGTGGTGGTGTGGCTTACATCCGCGCTATCGAGTCTCTGGCTAATGTTGCTACCGACAATGCTGATGAGAAAACAGGTGTTGCTATCGTGCGTCGTGCACTGGAAGAGCCTCTGCGTCAGATAGTTGCGAATGCAGGTCTGGAAGGTTCTATCATCGTTCAGAAAGTGCGTGAAGGTAAGGCTGACTTCGGCTTCAACGCCCGCACTGAGACCTATGAGAACATGCTGGCAGCAGGTGTGATCGACCCTACAAAGGTGAGCCGTATCGCACTGGAGAATGCAGCGTCTATCGCGGCTATGCTCCTGACCACTGAGTGTGTTATCGCTGACAAGCCGGAGCCAAAATCTGCAGCTCCTGCACCGGGCGGTATGCCGGGTGGCATGGGTATGGACTATTAATAGTGCACCCGCAGCAAGTGCTGCAACGAATTATACATACAGAAGCTCCGCATATGCGGGGCTTCTGCTATTATGGGGGTGTATGTTTCCGCATTCCCGCCATAGCCATTACCTTTGAGCCTGCATTCGCAAGAAATCACCCATCGGCACAACATGAAGTACGTATTCTGGCAAGGCATTATCAGCATCCATCAGAAGTCATTTCTGGAGGCGGTTGCTGCCTATGCCCCGGGCAATGAGGTGCTGTTGGTGGTGGAAAACGACATAACCCCCTACCGGAAGAACATGGGTTGGGAGGTGCCGCAGATGCAGGGGGTGACCATTATAGTGGCACCGGGCCATGCACGCATAACAGAGCTGGTGCGCACGCACAAAGACGCCATACACGTGATAGGCGGCATAAGGGTGGGTGCAATGCTTTCGGCGGCATTTGATGCGTGCATCCGTCAGAAATGCCGAGTAGGTGTGATGACGGAACCGTATAACCACGAAGGGTGGAAGGGGATGCTGCGCACAATGAAGTATCGCTACCTGGGTGTGCGCTACTTCAGGCATATACAGTTTGTGCTGGCCATTGGACGGCTTGGTGAGGAGCAGTACACGCGCCTCGGCTTTCCGCAGGAGCGGTTGTTTCCATGGGCTTACTTTATCACTGTGCCGCAGGCAACAAAAAAAGTTGCTCGTGACAATGCAGTACGCATCATCTATGCAGGCCGCATAGAGGCGCCAAAGGGTATCAGCAGGTTTGTGCAGCAAATTATGGACACAGCAGGTAACAAACCTTTTGTACTGGACATATATGGCACAGGGAGTGAGGAGGCCGCGCTGAAGCAAAACATAGCTGCGGCGGGCTTTGCAGACCGGATCAACATTCACCCGTTTCTGAAGTATGACGAACTGCTGGCACAGTATGGCCGCTATGACTGGGTGGTGCTGCCCAGCGCCGGCAAAGATGGCTGGGGTGTGATAGTGAGCGAGGGTCTGCTGAACGGACTGAAAGCGGTATGCAGCAATATATGCGGTGTGAGCAGGGTGATAACGAACGGCCACAATGGAATGGTATTTGACTGGCAAGACGAAGCAAACTTGAACAAGACAATTGCAACTATGCTGGATAACAAGGGGTTTGCTACGCAGGATGCAATTGCAGCATGGGCACAAAAAGGCATAAGTGCCGAGGCCGGAGCCCGTTACTTCAATGACATCATAGACAACGTATACAACGATAAAACAAGCCCGGGACTACCCTGGGAACAGACGAGCTTATGACACTGATAGACGGACTTTTTGTGAACAAAGGCGGAGGGGCGGTGCTCTTCAGGTATCTTATTGAGACCATCATGCAGCGGCCCGATAAGGACAAGTTCTTCTTCCTGCTTGATCCCCGGTTCGGGATACCGGCGTCGCTTACGGGCAATTATCTGGTGATACACAACAACACATCCGAAAGGAAGAAGTTCTATAAGAAACACCATCACAGCTACCGCAAGGTGCTGTGCTTTGCGAACACACCACCACCGTTGAAGATGAAGGCGGAAGTGTATACCTACTTCCACAACCAGAAACTACTGGAAGCACCGGGCAAGAAGTTTCAGAAGATGTTCTGGTCGCAATACATCAAGTACCTGTATGTGAAAGTGAATGCCGCCAATACCGACTATTTTATAGTGCAGACAAAACACATGGTGGACGGGCTGGTGGAAGTGGGGCTGAAAAACCGCAAGCACTGTCTGACGATACCATTCTATGACGACACCAAGTATGTGGCACCGGATGTGCCGTTTGAGAAAAGACGCAAGGACGAATTTGTCTTCATCAGTAACCCTACACCACAGAAGAACTACCCTGCCCTGCTGGACGCATGGGAAGAACTATATGTACGCGGCCTGACCCCTACCCTGCATGTTACCATCGACGAGACAGCGCCCGCGTTTACCGAACGTGTGAAGGTCATGAATGAGCGCGGCATGGACGTAGTGAACCACACCTACATAGACCCCAGGGAGTTGTACTATACCTGTCCGTATCTGATATTCCCATCGCTGATGGAGAGCTTCGGGCTGCCACTGATAGAGGCTGCGGAAAGCGGCATGAAGATACTGGCGTCGGACCTGCCATTTACGTATGATGTGGTGACGCCAAGCCTTGTATTCGATCAGAGCAAACCATCGGCTATTGCAGATGCAGTAGTGAAAGCTATGAACACACCAGACCTGCCATTCCCTACAGTTGTTACTACCAATCACGTGCATGAGCTTATAGACCTGCTGGCAAGGGAAAACTGATCTTAGACAAGTCCGGCGCGTATCTGCTTCACGATATTATCGGCGGTGATGGGCATGCCATCGTAGTTGAGCACTGACACCAGTTTATCGGGTGATGCATTGAGTTCTATCATCAGCAGGCTGCGCATCTGAGCATCGCGGTTCTGATCTATGACAAAGACACGGTCGTGTTTGGTGAGGAAATCAACAACATCGCTATTGAACGGAAATGCCTTGATGCGCATGGCATCGAGTCCGATGCCATCGGCCCGCAAAAGATCCAATGCCTCTTCGGCGGCATACTGAGAAGTGCCGTAGAATAGCAATCCGACAGGCCATGCGTTTGTGGTCTGGTATTGTTGTGGTGCAGGCACGTAAGCGGCAGCGGTGTGCCACTTCTTGATGAGGCGGTCCATATTGCGGCGGTAAGCACCACCATCTTCGGTGTAGACAGCATACTCGTCGCGAGAGGTGCCGCGGGTGAAGAAAGAACCCTTTGTAGGGTGCGTACCCGGATAGGTGCGGTAAGTGATACCGTCATCATCAACATCGAGGTAGCGGCCAAAACGTTGGATCTTCTCGAGGTCGTCGGCACTCAGCACCTTTCCGCGCTTGTAAGCGCGGGCATCGTCCCAGGCGAATGGAGCTGACATGTGGTCGTTCATACCGAGATCGAGATCGGTCATGAGGATGACGGGTGTCTGCAGTTGCTCTGCGAGGTCAAAAGCATCGGCGGTCATATCGAAACACTCCTTTGGAGTGGCGGGGAACAGAAGCACGTGTTTGGTGTCGCCGTGAGACGCGTAGGCCGCCTCCAAGACATCGCTCTGCTGCGTGCGTGTGGGCATACCCGTGGAAGGCCCGGTACGCTGCACATCTATAAGCACGGCGGGAATCTCGGCAAAGTAAGCAAGACCGAGGAATTCGTTCATGAGGGAAACACCCGGTCCGCTGGTGGCTGTGAAAGAGCGGGCACCGTTCCAGTTGGCACCAATGACCATACCAATGGCCGCCAGTTCGTCCTCAGCCTGCACAATAGCTACGTTACGAAGGCCGGTGTCGGGATCGGTGCGGTACTGATCGGCATAGTCCATGAATGCTTCTATTGCCGATGTGGAAGGTGTGATAGGATACCAGGCAGCCACAGTGGCACCGGCAAACACGGCACCGAGGCCACAGGCGGAATTGCCATTGACCATGATGGCATCTTTTACCAGGTCTCGACGCTCCACCCTGATATCGAGCGGATAGGAGAAGTGTTGATGCACGTATTCGACACCCATCTTCAGTGCCTTGATGTTGGGTGGGATGAGTTTCTCCTTGCCGGGGAACTGCTCTGCAATGAGTTGTTCGAGCACCGGGAACTCAATACCGAGCAGCGCAGACAAAGCGCCTACGTAGATGATGTTCTTGAAGAGCTGGCGCTGGCGAGGATCAGTGTATTCGCGGTTGCACATCTCCATGAGCGGAATGCCGAGGTAGTTGATATCGTCGCGTATGTACTGGCTGTGCAGCATCTTGGTGCTGTCGTAGAGGAGGTAGCCACCGGTCTTTACAGAGGCCACATCATTTGCCAGACTCTGCGGATTCATAGCAACCAGCAGATCGATGCCTTCACGGCGACCGAGATAGCCCTTTTCGCTGATACGCACCTCGTACCAAGTAGGCAGGCCTTGTATGTTTGACGGAAAGATGTTCTTGGGGGTCACGGGAATGCCCATACGGAAGATGGACTTTGTGAAGAGGAAATTGGCACTGGCAGAACCTGTACCATTCACGTTGGCGAACCTTACGACGAAGTCATTGACCATGCTGTTTTGTAACGACATAATGCCCTGTGTTTAAAGTGTATCAATCGGCAATCGTATCCTGAACCTGCAATCGGCTATGTACTATCGAACGGACTTGTGACCCTGCTAAAAGAACTGAAGTATTGGCTTGAATAGTAATATTAAGAAAAATAGCTGATAAAGTGAAATCGGGTCAGAGACGCTCACCACCCATGAGGCGTACCACCATATTACCGGCGATGGCGAAGAGGCCGAGAATGAGACCCGTGAACAAAGCTGCAAAGGGCGACATGAGCTCCATTGACTGCACCATGGTGGCACCGGATTCGCGGCTCATTTTTGCGAACAGTTCGGCCTCCCTGGGGTTGGCAGCGAAGAAGGTGGTGGCATATGTGGCACGCACCGCAGTGATGATAGCGGAAGAGATGACCCCGGTGATGAACCCATGCAGGAAGTGACGTTTCACGACGTGGCGACCTATGAGCCACCCACACAACATGTATAGCGGCATACCAATTGCAGCCTCGAACCTGACCGGCACATAGAACACTGTGAGAAAGCCTGTGATGAGGCCGGAGAGTGAAAGCAGCAGAATGATCTTCCAACGCATAAAAGGGGTAATTGAACCCAAAGTTGGCGAAAATATCGGTTGTATCCTATAACTGAAGTCGTTGTAGCTTTGAAGCAAAGAACGGTTATGTCTGAGATACTAAGCAAAGAACTGACCCACGAATGTGTGCTGGTGATGAAAGAGAATGTGAAACGTATAGGGATATGTCTGGCAGAGTTGAGATATGATGAGATCTGGCAGCGGCCGAACAGTCAACTTTCTTCGATAGGGAATCTGATACTACACCTGTGTGGTAACATTGGTCAGTATGTGCTTTCGTCGTTGGGCGGGAAACCGGACCAGCGAAAACGGGATGAGGAGTTTGCGGCTACGGGCGGCTACACTGCTGACGAACTGCTGGCCCGGATAACGGACACCGTGGACCGCGCGGCAACTGTGATGTCACAACTGTCCGAAGCAGAGTTGCTGCGCAAAAGGATGGTGCAGGGATTCAACCTATCGGGGGTGGGAATAGTGGTGCATGTAACCGAGCACCTTTCCTACCACACGGCGCAGATAGCATTGCACACCAAGCTGCTAAAGGAGAAAGACCTTGGCTTCTATGCAGGTCTGAACCTGAACATTACTAACGAATAACGCATAACCGGCAAACAGCATTTAACGATTAAAGAGAGACAGGAGCTATCGGTTGCAATTTATGGTCAATGTGCTACCTTTGTTCGTTCAAAACATATATTATGTTGTTTCTTGATTTTGAAAAGCCACTTGAGGACCTGTATAATCAAATAACGAAGCTGAAAGAGATATCTGCTAAAAACAAAGTAGATGTGACCAACAGTATAAAGGAGTTGGAGGCAGCGATAGAAACAACCCGTGGACGCATCTACCAGAATCTTACTCCGTGGCAGCGCGTGCAGCTGAGCCGCCACCCCGAGCGTCCTTACACTTTGTTTTACATAGAGAAGATATTCGACAACTTCACAGAACTGTTTGGTGACAGGCAGGTGAAGGACGACAAAGCCATGGTGGGGGGTATGGCCGAACTGAACGGAATGCCGGTGATGGTGATGGGCCAGCAAAAAGGAACGAACACCAAAACGAGGCAACTTCGCAACTTTGGTATGGCGAACCCTGAAGGCTACCGAAAGGCGCTGAGGCTGATGAAAATGGCTGAGAAGTTCAACAGACCGGTGATCACGTTCATTGATACGCCGGGAGCATTTCCTGGGCTGGAAGCAGAAGAGCGCGGACAGGCAGAGGCGATAGCCCGCAACCTGTTTGAGATGGTGAACATGAAAGTGCCTGTGATCTGTGTGATCATAGGTGAGGGTGCATCGGGTGGCGCGCTGGGCATAGGTATGGGCGATAAAGTAGTGATGCTGGAGAACACCTGGTACACAGTGATCTCGCCAGAGTCTTGCTCTTCGATCTTGTGGCGTAGCTGGAACTTTAAGGAGAAAGCGGCAGAACAGCTGCGTCTGACATCGGAAGATATGAGTGGCTTCGGACTGGTGGATGACGTGATACCTGAGCCATTTGGCGGCGCGCATG
>JACSRV010000222.1 GCA_014879545.1 Chitinophagaceae bacterium
GCGTGCTAAGTTAATAAAACATTTCGATTGTCGCCAGCCAATGAGTCACACATATAAATGCATAATGTTAAAAACTTCCGGCAGCTGAAAAACATCTCCTTACTACCTTTACACATCAGATAAATATTATATCCCGTCATGCCTGTTGTTCTCGGTTTCGCCTACTGCAATGTACCTGTAATGCCCGTGAGAGCTGATGCTTTTCACACGGCAGAGCAGACCACACAGCTGCTTTTTGGCGAAAAAGCGGAGATATTAGAAACCAACAACAGAGACTGGGCGCGTATCCGCTGTACGTGGGACGATTACGAAGGCTGGTGCAAACTGTCGCAGCTGGCACTCATTCAGAAAAAAGAGCATCGCAAAGACGCCAGATACTTCGTAGCTGGACACAATGGACGTGTGATAATGCCAAAAGGAGAAATATTGCTACCAATGGGCAGTGTGCTGCATAACATGAAGGGCGGAAAACTGGACCTGAACGGTGATACAGGAAAATTCAAAGGGAAGAAGGGCAAACAGGCCAATTCGGAACTTTCGGAAGCCAACATAGCCGAAGCGGCGCTGAAGTACCTGCACGCTCCGTATCAGTGGGGTGGCCGTTCGGTGGCGGGCATAGATTGTTCAGGATTCACCCAAATGGTGTTCAAACTTTGCAATTTCAAACTGATGCGCGATGCGTCTCAGCAGGCCACACAAGGCGAGGTAGTAGACTTTCTGGTGAACGCGCGTTGCGGCGACCTGGCTTTCTTCGAAGAACGGGAAGACCAAATAAACCACGTGGGCCTTCTTCTGAACAACGAAACCATCATTCACGCCACCGATGCAGCCGGCAGGGTTGTCATAGACCGCTTCGACCAGGGCGGCATCATCAGCACCCTTCTGAAGAAGCGGACCCACAAACTGCGCATGGTGCGCAGGGTGTTTTAATAGTTCAGAACCACTTTTGACTGCAAAAAGGTCACAATACATGAAAAGTCAGGACTGGGAACTACAATTGGAACGTCAGCGCTACGAGCAAGAACTACTGATGGACCCGCGCAATGCGGAAGCTCACTTCGACCTTGCGGCACTGCTTGAAGACCACTTTAAAGAATATGACCTTGCACGCAAACATATAGAGGCTGCCACGGAACTTGAACCCGATAATGATGCTGCACACTTTAACCTGGGCCTGCTACTCACCAGTCATTTTGCAGAACATACCCTTGCCCGTACCCACTTCGAAAAGGCATTGGCCATAGCACCGGACGATAGCATGACCCTATACCAGCTGGCATTGCTGCACGACGACCACCTCAACGATGAAAATATAGCCAACACCTATTACGAGCGGGCCATCGACACCGATCCGTTCAATGCCCTGGCACACGCCAGCTATGCCACATTCCTCAGCAATAAAGCACACAACTACGACAAGGCATCCATCCATTACCAGTTTGCGATGGACCTTGACCCGGAAGACGCAGACCACCTTAACAACATGGGATTGTTGATGCAACATCAGTTTGGCAACTACGAAAGAGCAAGACAATGTTATGAGCAGGCTTTGGAAAAAGACGATACAATTGCCGACATACACGTCAATCTCGCCAATCTTATAGACGCTCATTTTTCAGAGCTGGATCTGGCAGAGCATCATTACCTTGAAGCACTCAGGCTGGAACCGGAGCTCGCCCGCGCTCACTACGACTATGCGGTTATGCTGTCTTATAGTCAGAACAGGCTGAACGAGGCACGATCTCATTTAGAGACAGCCGTGAGCTTGCAGAATGACCATGCAAGTGCCCTGCGCGAGCTTGCCATTCTGCTTACTGAGCACTATAAGGAACACGAAGAAGCTCGGGGGCTTTTCGAACGCTCTCTGAAAGCAGAACCTGACAATTACGAAGCGAATCTCCTATTCGCAAATCTGCTGGACGACCACGTAAAAGACTACGAAAAGGCAATGCATCATTATGTGCGGGCAATGGCCATAGAGCCCGGCAACCCGAACACATTCTGCGAATGTGCGGTGATGCAGATGCAAAGTCTGAAACAACCGTACAAAGCCCTCAGCAATTTAAAACACGCCCTGGAACTGGATCCAGACCATGCCGAGAGTCATGCACGGCTCTGTAGTCTGTATATCACTGCGCTGAACGACATTTCGCTGGCAAAATTTCATTACGAAAAAGCGGTTGCTCTGGACGAGCACTATAAAGACCCCCTCACAGAACAGATATTCAAAGAAGCCGGATTATAAAAAAATCACCCGCCATCCGGCGGGTGCAGTATTTTATAAGTTCACTGTTTAGCATTAAGGCATATCCTCTGTATGACGACGGGTGTACCCCTTCATTATACCCTTTCCGGTTTCACGAACGAATGAAAGAATCTCATCTCGCTCGTCAGAAACAGGGATGTCCGTTTCAATGATACTCAGTGCCTTCGACACATTATATCCGCGCACAAATAGTATCCTGTAAATATCCAGTATCTGGTTGATCTTATCAGTTGAGTATCCGCGGCGTTTCAAACCTACGGAATTGACACCCACGTACGAAAGTGGCTCGCGAGCCGCCTTCACATACGGCGGAATGTCTTTTCTCACCAAACTACCGCCTGTTACAAAAGAATGCGATCCTATACGAACAAACTGCTGCACGGCAGTTAGTCCGGCCAGCACCACATAGTCGCCCACAATGATGTGACCAGCCAAAGTCGTATTATTCGAGAAAACGCAATAGTTGCCTACCTGACAATCGTGTGCAATGTGGCTATATGCCATTATGAGGCAATTGTTACCTATTCTCGTCTCGTTTCGGTCTGTAGTGCCTCTGTTTATGGTAACACACTCACGAATGGTTGTGTTATCTCCTATTACCGTCACTGTATCCTCGCCCTTGTATTTTAGGTCCTGCGGGATAGCAGAAATAACTGAGCTTGGAAATATCTGACAGTTCTTGCCTATTCTGGCACCTTCCATTATCGTCACATTGGAGCCTATCCAGGTCCCCTCGCCGATCTCCACATTCTTATGAACGGTTGTGAAAGGGTCTATCCTTACGTTTGGAGCGATCTTTGCATCCGGGTGTACGTATGTAAGCGGGTGAATCATTTCTTATTTTTTACGGATGAGTTGGGCTACCAGTTCAGCTTCGGTAGCGAGTTTGTTGCCTACATATGCTGTCGCCTTCATCTCACAGATACCTCTGCGGATAGGGCTCAGCAATTCCAGCTTCAAGATAAGGGTGTCTCCCGGACGCACGATCTGCTTAAACTTCACTTTATCTATCTTCAGGAAGTAGGTGTCATAATTTTCCGGGTCGCTGATGTTGTTCAGCGCCAGTATACCACCTGTCTGTGCCAACGCCTCAATCTGCAACACACCGGGCATTACCGGATTCCCCGGGAAGTGCCCCTGGAAAAAGTGTTCATTGAAAGTGACGCTCTTGATACCCACCACATGATTGTCGCTCAGTTCTATGATCTTGTCAACAAGAAGGAACGGAAACTTATGCGGCAACACCTTTGTGATGTGTGTGATATCGTAGATAGCCTCCTGCGATGGATCGTAGTGTGGAATATCAGCGATATGCTTGTTCTTCTTTATGTATTGCTTGATCCTACGCGCGAATTCCACGTTGGTGGCGTGGCCCGGCCTATTGGCAATGATATGCGCCTTTATAGAATGCCCAGCCAGTGCAAGGTCGCCTACAACATCGAGCAATTTGTGGCGGGCGGGCTCGTTAGGAAAATGCAGCTGAATATTGTTCAGGATACCCTCTTGCTTCACCTCAATTTTCTGCTTATTGAAAACTTTTGCAAGGCGCTCAAGTTCGGACTGCTCCACCACCTTATCCACCACAACTATCGCGTTACTCAGGTCGCCTCCTTTGATGAGGTTGTTATCAAGCAGGTACTCCAACTCATGCAAAAAGCAGAAAGTACGGCAAGGGCCTATCTCAGTTCGAAACTCCGAAAGGCTCTTCAATGCCGCATGTTGTGTGCCGAGAACAGGAGAATTAAAATCTATCAGCGCAGTTATCTGGTAATCATTAGATGGCAATGCGAGCATGTCCACCTTCTTTACCGGATCGTAGTAGTGGATATTACTGTCTATTGAGTACACAACCCTGCGTGCTTCCTGCTCTTCAATTCCTGCACTTTCGATAGCGTCCATGAATTCTCTGGAACTACCATCCAAAATAGGCACCTCGGGTCCGTTTATCTCAATAAGCACATTATCCACACCCAACCCCACAAGCGCTGCCATAGTGTGTTCAATAGTGCTTACTCTTGCTCCGTTATACTCAATAGTGGTACCCCTCGAGGTATCCACCACAAAATCTACGTCGGCCTTAACCACCGGCTGATCCGGCAGATCAACCCTTTGGAAACGGATACCGTGTCCGGGGTTTGCCGGCTTCATGGTCATTTTCACCGTTTGGCCGGTATGCAAGCCTACGCCACTTAAGGTAACGGGGCTTTTTAATGTCTGTTGATTCTGATTGATATTTGTTTGTGACAATGCTTTGAGTTTTTCCTTAATTGGGAGAATATTTTTCTTTGCCTGATTCCGTTTACTGTGACCTCTGCCCTTGCAACTGCATTGTGAGTTCAGTCACAATCTCTTCCAATTTCAGTAAACGGGCCTGCAAATCTGGCAAATTTCTAAAAATTGCCTGACTTTTTAACGAATTTTTATATTCAAAGGCGGGTGATCCGTTTAAAGTGACGTTTTCACTGGTCACCGATTTGGAAAGACCACTTTGCGCGTTGATCCTGGTGCCATCTGAAAGATGGATATGCCCCACTATTCCTACCTGACCACCTATGATACAATTTTTACCGATCTTGGTACTACCCGAAATACCCGTTTGTGCGGCTATCACAGTATTCTCTCCTATCTCCACATTATGCGCTACCTGTATCAGGTTGTCCAGCTTCACACCTTTCCTTATGATAGTTGACCCCATTGTTGCCCGGTCTACAGTGGTGTTAGCGCCTATCTCCACATCATCCTCAATGATCACATTTCCTATTTGTGCTATCTTCTTGTACGTACCATCCTTCAGCGGGGCAAAACCAAATCCATCTCCCCCTATCACCGACCCGGCATGAATGATAACTCTTTCACCCAGGACACATCCATGGTACACTTTAACACCTGAATATATCTTCGAACCTTTTCCAACAACTGTATTATTTCCAACATACGCTCCGGGGTAAACCTTTACACCATCAGCCAATACCGCATTTTCACCTATGTATGAAAATGCTCCCACATATACATCCTTCCCGATCTTTGCAGTAGGCGCAATGTAAGACGGTTGTTCTATACCCACGTTTCCGCTACCCGAAATGATGTGATCGTATTGCTCCAGCAACATAGCAAAACTGGCATAAGCGTCTTTTACCCTTATCAACGTGGGGGTCACAGGGCGAAGCAACACAAGTGTTTCATTTACCAATACCGCCGATGCGGAGGAAGTGTATAAATACTCTTCATACTTAGGGTTCGATAGAAAGCACAGATCTCCGGGACCCGCTTCTTCGATCTTGGCAACATTGCTCACCTTCTGTTCGGGGTCACCTTCCAACTTCCCCTGTACCAATGCTGCGATCTGCTGTGCTGTAAACTGCATGTATGTCCTTATTTCAATATTTGATTCACTTTGCCTGAAAACCTATCAGGCACATTTCATAACAGAGGGGCATACTTTTTACATTACTGTATGTAGCAAATGTAGTTTTTATGTACCGCACCCGCAATAGTCTGATTGACCAACGTATATTCTATCTCTGTAATATTTCGCACCTCTCCGTTCTTCATTGCAATCTGTATCAATTCGTCCTTTACATTATATGTATTGTTCGATGTTTTGCCGGCAAACACAAAATAGCGCATCTCATCGTCAGAAAAACCTCTTTGCTTTCGTGCTTTTTCCTTCCTTTCTGCCAATTGCTCCTCCACATGATCAGTCACAAAAGAAACCTTATACAACCGCCTGAGAACAAGCATCTTGCACAACTCGGCCAATACGCTGTCTTCATGCTGTTGCCATACTTTTATTGCCGAAGTCACATCTGCGTCATCTAACTCGCAATAACGATCTAGATGTCCCGGGTCTTTCAGAAAGTCCTGTTCCGTAAGGTCCTGTTGCAAAAAGTAGGCCAAAGAAGGTGTGGCGAAGAGCTTACCGCCATTCCTGCAAATTTCCTTGGCTCGTTTCAGGATATTCACAAGCAACATCTCGGAACCAAGAACTGTCTTATGCAGGTACACCTGCCAGTACATCAGCCTCCTGGCGATGATAAACTTCTCCACCGACTGCACACCCTTCTCTTCCACCATCAGCTCATTATTTTGTACCGTAAGCATTTGCAGAATACGGTCATAGCCGATAACCCCTTCCGAGACGCCTGTGTAAAAGCTGTCACGGTTCAGATAGTCCATTCTATCAACATCAAGCTGACTGGACACCAGCTGATGCAAATAACGAACCGGATAAGACCTGTCAAACACACCGATAGCCCGCTCCAGGATACCGCCCATCTCCTGATTCATTCTCTTCATGATCAGATGAGAAAGCACCTCGTGACGAGCACCAACTAACGTATGCTCTGAAGAATGCGAATAGGGTCCATGACCAATATCGTGCAACAATGCCGCCATTCTGGCGGCCAGATAATCTTCCTTAGAGGTGACAATCCCCTTGGCATTCAGCTCATCCATGGCTTTGCCTGCCAAATGACATGCACCCAATGAATGTGCCAGACGCGAATGCGACGCACCGGGATAGACCAGATCAGCAAAACCCATCTGCCTGATGCGACGCAACCGTTGAAACCACGGATGATCTATGATCCGCATCAACTCAGGCTCAGGAAACCTTATAAAACCATAAACAGGATCGTTAATGATCTTTACTTTAATACTCATTCGGGGTGTAAATTACCTTAATTTTTGCTTTGCGGCAGTTGACCACCACTTCATGACACATATGTTACATTCATGAAAAAGGGGCACATCGCTGTGCCCCTCAATTCTTGTTTCCGTTAATTTACTGCTCCATCACGAAGTGGAACACTTTCTGTTCTGTTCCGCTGCGCAGTGTGAGGATGTACATACCGTTGGCAAGGCTACCGTCAAGTTTGATCTGTGTTTCCAGATGTCCCTGCTTGGTGGTCACTGCTCCACGGTACACTACCTGACCCAGCATGTCTGTTACGTCGATGTTCACGTCTTCGTTACCCGCACCCAGTGTGCCACGCACCGTGAAGATGCCCTTGTTAGGGTTTGGCAACAACCTCAGGTCGCTCACTACTGCCGCTGTGGTAGATGAGCCCAATGGCGTTGTTGTGATGAACACCCAATCGTGTGTACCGATGTTGGCACATACACCGCTGCTGGTAACGTTACAAGCGATAGAGTCGTAGTCGTTGAAGATAGCTGTGTAGCTGTCGTTGGTTGCACCCGGCACCGGATATCCGTTCACCTTCCACTGGAACTTAGGATTGGGTCCTGCATCCTCAACAGATGCATGCAGCACAACAGGTTTGCCCGCTGTCACCACAAAACCAGGCTCAGGCCATACTGTAACCTTAGGTATCAGGATCGAGTCTACACTCAATGCCACATCTCCGCTGGTCACGGTGTTCGCCGTGCGGCAGCGGTAGTCGCTGGTCATGCGCAGGTTCAC
>JACSRV010000210.1 GCA_014879545.1 Chitinophagaceae bacterium
AGATGTGTATAAGAGACAGATCAGCGGGTGCGTGGTACGGTCACTGACAAGGAGTCGAAGATCACTTTGCCGGGCGCAACGGTATCAGTTACAGACCTCGTTCCACCGCCGGGTGGTGTATGTGACGAGAACGGAGTTTATCATATAGATAGTGTTCCGGTGGGTAAACATACGATAGTGATTTCTTATATGGGGTATGAAAGCCGCACCATCGCTGATGTGCTGGTCACGTCGGCAAAGGAGGTGATATTGCCCATTGAACTGGAGGAGAAGGTGGTGAAGATGACGGAAGTGGTAGTGTCGCAGAAACGTGAGCATATCAACGAGCTGGCGCTGGTGAGCACCCGCACTTTTGACGTGCAGGAGACCGAGCGGTATGCGGGTAGCAGGAACGATCCGGCCCGTATGGCGTCGAACTTTGCGGGGGCGCAGGGTGGCGACGATTCCAGAAACGATATTGTGATAAGAGGAAACAGTCCGCAGGGTGTTCTGTGGCGCATGGAGGGCGTGGATATTCCCAACCCCAACCACTTTAATATACCTGGTACAACGGGTGGGCCGGTGAGCATGCTGAACAGTAAGTTGCTTGCCAACAGTGATTTCTTTATGGGCGCATTTCCTGCCGAGTATGGTGATGCAGTAGCCGGTGTTTTTGATGTGCGTCTGCGCAACGGAAATAATCAGAAGTATGAATTCACGGGTCAATTCGGTATACTTGGTACGGAGGTAATGGCTGAAGGGCCATTCTCAAAGAAGAAGGGCTCTTCGTTCCTGATCAACTACCGATACAGTACGCTGCAGGCTTTCCAGGCCATGAATATCAAGATCGGCACGTCGTCTGTGCCGCAGTATCAGGATGCCAGTTTCCGGTTCAACTTTCCGATGGGTAAGAAGGGTGACCTGGCGTTCTTTGGCATAGGCGGTACCAGTAAGATCGATCTGATCGTGAGTACACTTACTACACCCGAATCGCAGTTATATGGCGAGTCGGACAGAGACCAGTATTTTACTGCCAGAAGTGGGTTTGTAGGTGGTACCTACAGTTACACTATCAATGCGAAGACGTTTATGAAGTTTACGGTTGCGCAGTCTGCCGGCGATGTGTGGGCCGATCATATAAAGGTATTCCGAAGCGCGTCGTTTGCGGTTGATTCTATGAAGCGAGTGTTGGGTTATGACTTCATGACCGCAGCCACTACCGCACATTGGTATATCAACAAAAAGCTGTCTGCTACACGAACATTAAAGTATGGTATTGAAAACAAGTTGTACCGGGTCAATTTTCAGGATAGCAGCCGGCAGTACCCGACATCAAGACAGGACTGGCAGTTGCGCGAGAACTTCATAGGCGGCACAAATCTGGTGCAGGCATATGTTCAATACAAGACCCGCCCGGGCATGAAGACCACTGTAACCGGTGGCCTGCACGCGCAGTATCTTACCCATAACGGTTCGAAGGCGCTGGAGCCAAGGTTGGGTTTCCGCTGGGCGGCTACAGAAAAAGATGTGGTGACCGCGGGTTATGGCCTGCACAGTCAGATGCAGCCATTGTATCAGTACTTTGCCATTTTGCCCAAAAGCGCACCGGAGGAACATGTGAATGAAAAAGTTGGATTCACGCGTAGCCACCATTTTGTTACTGGCTACGAGCATGTGCTGGCGCCAAAGCTGCGCATGCGTTTAGAGGCCTATGGACAGTATCTGTACAACGTTCCTGTAGAACTACGTGCAGGTTCGTCCTATTCTTCCCTCAATCAGGGTTCAACGTATAGCCGAACTTTCCCTGATACGTTACAGAATACAGGTACGGGCTACAATTACGGGTTGGAGCTGACATTGGAAAAGGGATTCAGCCATGGTTTTTATACGTTGTTCACGGCTTCGGCATTTGATTCGAAAGCAGCGGGAAACGATGGGGTTTACCGTAACACTGACTATAATACCCGCTATGCTGCAAACTTGTTGTTCGGTTATGAGAAAAAGATGGGTAAGTACAGCACATTCACAGGTGGGTTCAAGGTGACAACCATTGGCGGAAAACTCTATTCGCCGGTGGATATCGCGGCATCAAATGCGCTGGGAGATATGGTGGTGGTGGATAGCCAGCGGAATAGCCTGAGGTTCGATCCATATTTCCGTGCAGACCTGAAGCTGGGTGTGCGCCTGAATGCGAAACGCCTGACGCATGAGATATCATTGGATCTTGTTAATGTGACCGGGCAGAAGAATGTGCTGGCGCTTACCTATAGCTCAGATCTGGCGTCGCAGGGTGTTGCTAATCCGTTCTATACAACTTATCAGTTAGGTTTCTTGCCGATATTCTATTACCGGGTGGATTTTTGATTGGTTCCCAAATTCAACATTTGTACTATCTTTCGGGGTTAAATGATATTGGTTATCTGATCATCCGGGCTTATCCGGTTCATATTACCGAAAATGGCAAAGAAACAACCCCAGGTACAACCACAGAATAAAAAGCCGGTTCAGGCTGCAGCCCCGGCTGCACCGTCAGCTCAAGGCAACGGCGATAGTTTTGTAAAGAAGAATACGCAATGGCTGATACTTGCCGGTATCGCACTGCTGACATTTGTTATATATAAAGGGTCGCTCGATAACCAGTTCACCAACTGGGACGACCTGGGCTATGTACTCACCAACCCATGGATAAAGAACAGTACCATCGACGGTTTTAAAAAGTTGTTCAGTATGGAAGCGCTGGTGATGGGTAACTATCATCCGCTCACTATTGTCACTTATTGGTACGAGTACAGCAAGCACGGTCTGGAGCCCTATTATTATCATCTGCACAGTACTATATTCCATATACTGTGCACGTTTACGGTGTTCGCGTTTGCCAGGGTGCTCACAAGAAACATTACGGTAGCGGCCATAACTGCATTGCTGTTTGCGGTGCACCCCATGAGGGTTGAATCTGTTACCTGGATAGCGGGGCGTAAGGATCTGCTGTATGGTATGTTCTATATGCTGGCAATGGTGACCCATATCTGGTATGTGCGCAACCAGGTAGGCAAGAAGTGGCTGTGGTATGTTGCAACCATAGTGTTGTTCGCCACGTCGCTCATGTGCAAGTCGGTGGGGGTGACATTGCCGGTGGTGCTGTTGCTGGTCGATTTCTATGAGCGACGCAAACCGGGTGTTAATCTTATTATCGAGAAACTACCGCTCTTTGTGCTGTCTGTAACCTTCGGGCTAATTTCTATATATGCGCAAAAAGACGTGGGTGCACTTGGTACGTTGGATGTGAGCTTCAAATTCTACGAAAGGATCGCATTGGGTTGTTATGCCCTCACCACTTACATATGGAAGGCTGTTCTGCCGGTGGGACTTACCAATTTCTATCCTTATCCGCTAAAGGTAAATGATGCATTGCCTGCTGCGTTCTATGTGTATCCTTTACTGGTGGCGGCGGGTTTGTTCCTGCTGGTTAAGTATGGCAGAAACAACCGCTTGGTAGTTCTGTGTGTGTCGTTTTTTGTCATCAATCTGCTGTTGTTGCTGCAGTTCATGCCGGTGGGTGGTGCTATTATGTCCGACCGCTATACGTATATTCCTTATGTGGGCATATTCCTGCTTGTGGGTTCTCTTGCAGCATGGCTTATCGAAGAAAAGAAACAATCGCCGGCAGTTGTTCTGGGGGCATTGGTGGCAGTAAGTCTTGTGTATGGCTACATGACCAACGAGCGCAACAAAGACTGGTATGATTCTATCAGTCTGTGGAACAGCGCCATAGAGAAGAACCCCGAATCTCCGATCGGCTACTTCTACCTGGGGCAGGACTATTACACCCGTTTCGAGACTGCACTTACCCAGCAAGACAGGCAACGCAACGGAGACTCAGCATTTTATTATTTCACTAAGTCGGTGGAGCGCAAACCGGATTACACCAGTCCCATCATTTGTATTGGTGAATACCAGCGCAGTGTCGGGTTGATAGATGACGCTAAGTCTACGTATCTCAGGGCACTGTCTATTGACGATAAGCTTGAAAGTGCCTATCTGGGATTGGGTGTGGTGTACAGTATCCGTCAGAAGTTCGATTCGGCCGGTGTGGCATTCAGAAAGGCGTTATCGCTCAAAAAATATTTTCCTGAGGGGCATAGCAACTACGCCAACTACCTGGATATAATCGGTAAGACTGACTCGTCGCTCATCGAATACCAGTACGCTATCAATCAGAACCCCGATGCCTACATACCGTACATGAACAGGGGGCGTATCTATTTGAAGATCGGTAAGCCTGCCGAGGCATTGAAAGACTACGATAGGGCGAATTATCTGAAGCCTGAGAATCCCGATCCTTACTACATGCGTGCTCAGTGCTACCTCATGATGGGACAGAAGCCCAAGGCACAGCAGGAAGCTGAGGAGGCACGTAAAAGAGGAGGCCAACTTGATCCGGCATTTTTACAGTCGCTGAGGTAGGGTGTATTGTGTTTTCTTTTAACATATCTCCGAGTATTATTGAGTTATCTTTGTGCCCATGAAGAATCTGCGTGAGATAAGTCTGCCCGAACTTGAAGCGATGTTGGCAGCTGCCGGAGAGCCTAAATTCAGGGCGAAACAGGTGCATGAGTGGGTGTGGCAAAAACATGCCTCCGACATCAACGACATGACCAATCTGCCGAAGGCACTCAGGGAGAAACTCTCAGAACAGTACTTTATTCCCAAGGTGGCCATGCACCACAGCCAGTACAGCAGCGACGGAACCATAAAAAACAGGTTGCAGTTGCACGATGGTTATTATGTGGAGAGTGTACTGATACCCACGGAAAAGCGCATGACTGCCTGTGTGTCTTCTCAGGTGGGGTGTTCGTTATCCTGTAAGTTCTGCGCTACGGGTTACATGACGCGCAAGCGAAACCTTGAATTTGACGAGATCGTTGATGAGGTGACCCTGCTCAATGAGCTGTCCATGAAGCATTACAACAAGAAATTGTCCAACATTGTTTTTATGGGGATGGGCGAGCCGCTGCTCAACTATAAAAATACCCTGAAGGCGATAGAGCGTATCACATCGCCTGACGGGCTGGGTATGAGTCCGCGCCGGATCACCGTGTCTACGGCGGGAGTGGCTAAAATGATAAAGCAGCTGGGCGACGATCAGGTGCGTTTCAAGTTGGCCCTGTCGCTGCATGCGCCTACCGATGAAAAGCGCAATGAGATCATGCCTATAAACGAGACCAATAATCTAAAGGTGCTTATTGATGCTCTCAACTATTTCTATAAGGCGACAGGTAATGAGATCACCTTTGAGTATATTCTTTTCAAGAACTTCAACGACAGTCAGCGCGATGCCGAGGATCTGATAAAGATCTACCGACAGGTGCCTGCGGATCTGATAAATATTATTGAATACAATCCGATAGAGAATGCCAAGTTCGAAAAGCCTGAAGAAGAGAAGGTGAACGAATTTATGGCGTTCCTCGCCGCCAACAAGGTGAACGCCCGACTGAGGCGTAGCCGCGGTAAGGATATAGACGCCGCCTGTGGCCAATTGGCCAACGTGGACCAATCGGGCGCAAAATTGTGATCTGATACATTGAAGATCAGTTAGTTAATTCGGAACAACCAGCTATTTTTACAAACATGAATGCAACTGCTACCATACTGGAGATACTTAAATATACCATTCCCGCTATCATTGTCCTGATAGCAACATCTACAATCGTCAACAAGTTCATTGTGGCGCAACATAAGCGCAAGCAGCTGGCAGTGTTTGAGGGCGCGCAGGATGTGACGCTGCGTCTGAGGTTGCAGGCATACGAGCGCCTGGCGTTGTTTGTGGAGCGTATCAGCGCCCGTCAGCTTATACCAAGGGTATATGATGGCGATATGACCGTGCGCGACCTGCAGTTGGCTATGACCATTTCCATACGCACCGAGTTTGAACACAACCTTTCGCAGCAGATATATGTATCAAAGAATGTATGGGAGACCGTGAAAGGTGTAAAGGAGCAGGAGCTGAACATGATCAACCGTATATCTCAGTCGCTGAACCCGGAAGCACCTGCCCGCGATCTTCATGCCCGCATTCTGGATGTAGTGTCTCGTGCCAACGATGACCTGCCAACCGATGTGGCGCTGCAGATCATTAACGCTGAGGTGAAGACGGTACTGCATTACGGCTCATATTAAGAGCAGACGGACTGATTTTTGTATTTTAGGATTGGAATTTTTCTACTGCTATGAAAGTGTTCGCATTATCATTTATGGTTGCAACCTGCTTTGCTTTGAGTGCATCGGCACAGGTGAAAAACGATCTGAAACGTTGGAAGCTGAAAGGCCCTGTGAAAACGGTGACCGAATATGAATACTCGGTAAACGCCACGGCTAAGGAGGCGGTAAAGGATGTTCTTAAAGTGAAGTCGGTATGCCGCTATAACGATGAAGGAAATAGGGTAGAGTATGTAACCTATTCGGCTGACGGGGCAATGCTATCGCGATCAGTATATAACTACAACGACAGTGGCCGTTTGGTGGATATAAGACGATTCCGTGGAGATGGTGGGTTGAACGTTACCACGACCTATGTGTACGATAAGCTGGGAAATGAGTCGGAGGAGAATAACTACGACCCCTCTGGAACACTATTCATGACCGGAAAGGGGAAGTACGATCTGAACGGGAACCGAATTGTTTTTGACCGGTATGACGGCAAGGGGCACCTGTTCCTGAAGTCGAACATCCGCTATGACCGCAACGGCAACGAGACCGAGGAGCGCGAATATGACTCTCATTCCAGCCTGCAGTTCACCACCACCTACGAGCATGGCAATTATGACAAGAAGGGCAACTGGACCTTCAAGGCCGTTTATAAGAACGACAAACCCCGGTCGGTGTTTGAGCGTGAGATAGAATATGCAGGTAAGTAACGGTCTGCCGGATGCAATAATATGAGGTCTGCAAAACAATGAGTAGTTTAGCCGCGCTGTCATGAAAAAACTTGTCCTCACTTTTTCGTTGGTATTTAGCCTGGTGTCTTCACGGGCACAGGATGTTATGACCGATGGTTTCAGAGGTCGTGTCAAACAACTGACAGAGTATAACTACAAGGCGGTAGGTGTGTCGGATTATGAGACACGAAACGGCTATAAGATAGTGACGAAGTATGATGAACGTGGGTATAAGCTTCGGGAATACTATTACAATACCGACGGTACATTGGCTTCAAAGTCGGTCTTTAAGACCGATGAGGCCGGGCACATCATTGATGAGCGCAACTACGACGCCAACGGCAAGTATCAGTACGCCAATTTGTATAAGTACGATCGTAGGGGCAATGAGGTATGGAGGAAACAATATTCGCCTGCTGGGCTTATTTCGCTGAAGACGGTGTCGGAGTATGACGACAATGACAACGTAATAAAAGAGGAGGCGTTTAATATTGATAATCATTTGCAGAACCGTGCCATTTGGAAATACGATACTGCCAACCGACCCATATTGGAGGTTACTTATGATGCCGATGAAGTGGAAACGCGC
>JACSRV010000107.1 GCA_014879545.1 Chitinophagaceae bacterium
GAATGTGAAAATCTCGTTTTGCAGGTAGCTCACAACTCTCCCACTTACTGGCACAATTCTGTAAAACCTATCAAAATCCGCATATTGCGGGTAATGGTTATTTGTATTCATTTGTTTCAATATCACTAAAGTAAAAACACAGAAATGAGAAAACTGCAGTACTTTTTTGCCGCCCTCATGTTACTTGGTTCCGTCGGTACAGCGACGGCCCAAACAATCAGCGGTCACCTCAGAGTTTGTTTGGGAGGTTCCCGAACCACGCTGACGATCAACACAACAGGTGGAACCTGGAGTAGTGGTGACGTTACAAAGGCTACGATTGACCCGTCCACTGGTGTGGTTACCGGTGTGGCAGCGGGTACTGCGGCCATAAGTTATAATATTCCCCCTAGTACGGTTTTTACAACTACTGTGACTGTAGTGGGAGTGAATATGAGTATTGGTGTTTCAGTAGGAACAGCGCCAACATGTGTTGGAAGTTTCACCACTTACACGGCAACGCCTACAAGCGGTAACAACTGGAGTAGCAGCGACCTTGCTGTAGGAACGATCAATACGGGCGGAAACCTCGCTGGTTTGTCGGCCGGTACAACAATTGTTTCTTACAGGCATGGGGCAGCAGACTGTTATATCACGTCAGTGCAGACAGTGAATGCGATACCGACTGTGACCGTGAACGCCACCATCTGTGCAGGTGTATCACAAACATGCATCGGTGCTCCGTCGGGCGGCACCTGGGCCAGCAGCAATACAGGTGTTGGTACTATCGGAAGTACAACTGGTGTTTTTACAGGGTCTACTGCCGGTACAACGAATGTCAGTTATACAGCAACAAACGGATGTCGTTTGCTCACGGCCGTTAGTGTGGTGAACACTCCGGCCAACATTTCCGGTACTACAACTGTGTGCCAGGGAAGTACAACGAATCTGAACTCTGCAACTGCAAGTCAGACGTGGTCAAGTTCTAATATTGCGGTTGCGACTGTTGGCTCACTGGATGCCAATAATGCAACTGTCACGGGGGTAGCGGCAGGTACCGCTGCCATCAGCTATACAAACGCATCTGGCTGTTCCAGAGTAGTTACAGTTACAGTTACAGGTGCCATGACGCCCAATACAGGAAATGCACTGTTGTGCATGGGGCAAACAACGACTCTTGCAAATGCGACAAGTGGTGGTGCCTGGACATCCGGTGCTATCGGAATTGCCACAGTGAATAGCGGGTCCGGTGTGGTTTCTGCTGTTTCTATAGGAAATGCGAACATTACATATACAACTACTTCACCGGCGGCGTGCCGCAGTGTGACGCAGGTAACGGTTAATGCTGCAATGCCAAACAATACAGGCACGGCTACGGTTTGCGTTGGAAATACAACTACTTTGTCGAATGCGGTATCCGGCGGAACCTGGTCAAGCAGCAATGGAAATGTGACAGTTGTTGGCTCAACAGGTGTTATTACCGGGGTAACGGCAGGTACATCGGTTGTGACCTATGCGGTAAGTTCAGGATGTTCCAAAACAACCATCGTTACGGTTAACCCACTTCCAAATGCGATCGGTGGTACATTCTCGGTTTGTGAAGCTTCCTCAACCACGCTCACCAATTCGACAGGTGGTGGAACCTGGGCCAGCAGTAACACTGCAGTGGGTACCATTAACTCAACTACAGGTGCCGTAACAGGTCTGTCTGCAGGTACTACACTTATAACCTATCGTTTGTCAACAACGGGATGTCAGGTAACACAGCAGTTCACGGTCAATCCTCGTCCTGCTGTTTTCGGTGGCTCTTTGTTGGTATGTCAGGGTAGCACTTCAACTTTAACGTCTTCGCCGTCAGGTGGCGTTTGGACAAGTAGTGCCCCGTTGATAGCTCCGGTTTCATCGTTGGGCGTTGTGTCGGGTACCGCATTAGGTACTGCTAACATTACCTACACGCAGGGAGGTTGTTTTAGGTCCGCAACAGTAACAGTTGGTGTTACACCAACAACTATTACCGGAAATCATATTGTATGTTATAATCAAACGAGCACACTGGCTTCTACACCAACGGGTCATACCTGGTCTAGCGGTAACACTGCGGTTGCCACAGTAAACTCATCAACTGGCGTTGTTTATGGTGTCAATACCGGGACAGCAACGATCAGCTACACGCATTCCAACGGATGTTCTGCAACAACAGTTGTGACTGTAAGCACCGGTCCTAACACAGGAGACCCAACAGTATGTATAGGTGAGACAGTTACTCTGAGTAATGCCGAGCCGGGTGGAACCTGGAGCAGTAGCAATTCAAACGCTACAGTGAATTCAAGTACCGGTGTTGTATCGGGTATTGCTGTTGGTACTGCCAATATCACATACTCGGTTACTGCACATGGTTGTATAGCGGTTACCCAGGTTACGGTTCACCCGACCATGGATACCGTGATCGGACAATTGAATATCTGCGTTGGTACTTCATCAACACTGAGTCATACTTTCGGTGCCGGCACCTGGACCAGCAGCAATACTGCAATCGCTACTGTAAACCTCACTACCGGTGTTGTTACCGGTGTTGCAGGTGGTACTGCAAATATTACTTATACAGTATCTTCTGGTTGTACCAAAGTTGCTACGGTGACAGTGAATACAACGATACCAGCTATAAGTGGATATATTTATTTGTGTATCGGTGGCGGATCGCGCCAGTTCACACACCCGATGGGTGGGGGCACTTGGAGTAGTGCAGATCCTACCATTGCGTCTGTTTCATCTACCGGAGTAGTTACTGCCGTATCAGTTGGTAATACTTATATTTCTTATACTCTCGTGCCGGGTTGTTACACAGTTATTAATGTTCAGTCTAATTTGATTCCCCCGCCGATATCTGGTGTTAATCCGATATGTGTGGGGCAAACTGCCGGTCTTTCCAGCATGATAGGAGCGGGTGCCGTTTGGACCAGCAGCGATACTACCGTGGCGACAATAAACGTTGGGTCGGGAGCGATCACAGGTGTTGCACCGGGAACCACAACGATTACCTTCGCTTACTATGGTTGTTTTGTGAATCGGGTTCAAACTGTAAACGAAACGCCATCGGCAATCACCGGAGTAACAACAATGTGTGCGGGTGATACGATGACGTTCACAGTTTCTCCTTCTGGCGGAACCTGGAGTAGTTCAAACACTGCTGTTGCCACAGTGGATGCATCTTCCGGACTGGTTACCGCGGTGATAGGTGGTACTACAGTAATTTCATATAGTACAGCTGCCGGATGCGCCAGCACGCTGACCCTTTCTGTAGGTAATTCTTCTCCTGCGTTTACCGGAGATCATACACTTTGCGTAGGCAATGCGTCTGAACTGGAGACAACATCAACCGGCGGAACCTGGTCTAGCTCAAATACTTCGATTGCGACTGTCTCAGCCGGCGGAGTAGTAACAGGTGTTGGTACTGGTGTAGCGTTGATAAGTTATATTCATGGCGTGAGCGGCTGCGTAAGAGCGGAGCAGGTGACTGTGAACCCCGCAGTTACTGCAAACGTTGGCGATGATCTTATATGTGATGGTGGTTGGTCGGATCTTACAAACCCAACCGCCGGTGGATACTGGGCGAGCAATAACCTCTTTGTTGCTACCGTTGGTTCGGCAACAGGTCATGTATATGCAATAGCTCCCGGTACTGCTAACATATACTATGTAATGTCTTCTCATTGTTATGCGACCACTCACCTTACTGTGAATACTGTGCCGGCACCCATTACCGGAAATACTACGGTTTGTCAGGGAAATACGTCGGCACTCGGCCATCCTTCCAGCGGTGGAACATGGTCAAGTCAGGACACAACAAAGGCTACGGTAGATGCCGGAACCGGTGTTGTTACAGGTGTTACACTTGGTACCTGCGTAGTGACATATACTGTAAGTAGCGGATGTTTCAGGACAATAACCATGAATGTGGTTGTTGCTCCATCTCCAATCAGTGGTAGTAACACAGTTTGCGTTGGTTCGTTCACCACCTACACAGGTGTTGTGGGTGGAAGCGGTACCTGGACAAGCAGTAACCCGTCAGTTGCGTCGGTTGATACCACTACTGGTGTCGTTTCAGGAAATACCATAGGCACTGCAACTATTACATATACAAGCACGGGCTCATGTTTTGCTACCAAGGTTATTTCTGTAAACGAAGCGCCGGGTAGTATTTCAGGGAATACATTTATATGTCCTGGTGTAGTAGATACCTCATTCGACTGTTCTCCAACAGGTGGAACGTGGTCAAGTAGTAACGTCAGTGCGGCCACTATTGACGCTGGTACAGGCGTACTGACCGCAGTAAGTGCAGGTGCAACAACCATTACTTACATGCTTCCTTCAGGTTGCCGCTCAATTAAATCTGTTACAATCAATTCCGCTCCGGCCACTATTACGGGAACTTTAACGGCATGTGTAGGTAGCACAACCGCACTTGCCTCATCGCCAGGCGGTGGTACATGGAGTTCATCAGCTACGTCTGTAGGAACTATTTCCGCCTCAACCGGAGTGTTTACAGCTATCGCAGCTGGTACATCTACAGTAAGTTATATAAACGGTAGCGGTTGTGCAGCATCAGCGGTAGTTACGGTGAACAGCGTTCCCGGTGCAAATACGGGCGTTGCTACGATTTGTATGGGTAGCACCTCACTGCTGTCTAACGCGACCGCGGGCGGAACTTGGAGCAGCAGTAATACTACCAAGGCAACCGTTGGTGCTACTACAGGTCTTGTGACTCCTGTTGCAACAGGAACTGTGAATATCACTTACAAATTGCCGGGCATGGGTTGTCAGGCTATTACGGTGGTTACTGTGAACAGTACGCTTGCAGCGATCACCGGTTCCCTGAATGTATGTGTGGGAAGTACGCGCACGCTGGGTCATCCCGTTTCGGGTGGAACCTGGTCCAGCAGTAACACTGCTGTGGCTACAGTTGACACATTCACAGGAATTGTTACCGGCATTACCGGCGGTACCATCACTATTACATATTCTCTAACAGGCGGTTGTTTCAAAACCGCTTCATTTACAGTTCGCGCACTTCCTGTTATAAGTGGAACAGCAACTGTTTGTGCCGCAAGCACAACAAATCTCACAAGCAGCCCTACAGGTGGTGTGTGGAGCAGTAGCGATGTTGCTAAGGCAACAATTAATGCTACTTCCGGTGTGGTTACAGGTGTTGACGCCGGTACCACCCTCATCAGCTACCTCACTTCGGGTTGTTATGGAACCCGTACTGTCACGGTTAATCCACGTCCTGATTCAGTAACAGGGTCAATGGCAACTTGTGTGGCGAGCAGTGTGGCGCTTGTTGGTTACCCTTCAGGTGGTACGTGGGCAAGCAGTCTTTCAACAAGGGCTACTATTGGCTCAACGTCGGGCTTAGTTACCGGGGTATCTGCCGGTACAACAACAATTTCTTACACGTTGTCAACCGGTTGTCGACGCACGACTGTATTCACGGTTGGCACAACACCTGCTGTTATCACGGGAACCACAAATGTTTGCGTCGGTAGTGTAACTACATTGAGTTCGTCGACTACAGGCGGAACATGGAGCAGTTCAGATGCAGGTGTGGCTACAACGGGTACGGCGGCGACAGCAAATTCTACTGTTGTTACTGGTATCAGTGTTGGTACTGCAGTAGTGAGCTACACGGCTCTCGGATGCTCAAGAATGGCAACTGTAAACGTAAGTGCCGCTCCGTCAGACATTATCGGCGATACGGCGTTGTGTGTTGGTAGTTCTACTGCTATGACTACCACATCTACCGGTGGAACCTGGTCTTCAAGTGCTGCAACAATTGCTTCTATTGGCTCAGTTACAGGCATTGCGAATGCAATTGCTGCCGGTACTGCAAGGATATCTTACAGGACAAGTCCTACGTGTTATACTATTAAGCATGTTACCGTGAACGCAACACTCCCTGCCATTACAGGAGCGTCCGGTGCATGTGTCGGATATACTACCACTCTTAATCATGTTGTTTCAGGTGGGTCGTGGAGCAGTAGTAATACTGCCCGTGCAACTGTTGATGCAGGTTCGGGTGTAGTGACAGGTGTGGCTAATGGCACAGTTACGATCACATATACTTTAAGTGCCGGTTGTTACAAGACTAAAATTGTAACAGTTAATAATCTGCCACCGGCGATCACAGGCACTGCGGTGTTGTGTCAGTTCGGTGTTACTACGCTCACCAGCGTGACCGGAGGAAGCGGAACATGGTCTACAGCTGATTCGGCGGTTGCCACAGTTGCTCCAACTACTGGTGTAGTGACCGGTACAGGTGGCGGAACTACAAACATCACATACACAGCTTCTACCGGTTGTTTTGTGTCTCGTTTGGTTACCGTGAATCCGGCTCCTGATGTAATTACAGGAGGAGCTGCCACATGCGTAGGTAGTATCGATACGCTGAGCAGCGGAACAACAGGTGGTCTCTGGACCAGCAGCAACACTTCTGCAGCAGTAATTGATACCTTCACAGGTGTTGTGAACGCGGTAAGCGCCGGTAATTCCACAATTTCCTACACGTTACCGTCTACCGGTTGTCGCCGAACGCTTAGCTATACTGTTAACGTATTGCCTGCAACTATCAGTGGACCATCTGTAATATGTGTTGGCAACACAGGTACACTTTCATCTGCAACTGCCGGTCAAACCTGGAGCAGCGCAAACACTTCTATTGCTACTATCGGTTCTGCTTCTTCAACTACAGGCACTGTTTATGGTGTGGCAGTTGGGTCGACCACAGTAAGCTATACCAATGCATTTGGTTGCAGCCGCACATTTAACATCACAGTGAACGGTTCTCTTCCGGCAAACACGGGTGGTGACATCGTGTGTGTAGGACAGACACTTCCGCTCAGTAACAGCACATCGGGTGGTACCTGGAGCAGTAGCGCTACTGCAAAAGCAACAGTTGGTGCGTCAACAGGTATCGTAACCGGCGTTGCTATCGGGACAGCCAATATCTCTTACCAGATCGGAACCGGCTGTCTCAGCATCACAACTGTATCAGTAAATGCCGTGCCGGTTGCAATCACAGGCACAACCAATGTGTGTGTGGGCGAGACCACGACGCTGGCTCATGAAGTGGGTGGCGGAACATGGGTAAGTGGAAACACATCTAAAGCTACTGTTGAGTCAGGTTCAGGTGTCGTTACTGGTGTAAGCGCAGGTACAGTGATCATCACTTACTACGTGAATTCCGGTTGTTACAAGACCACAACTGTTACAGTTAAGGCGCTGCCTGCGGCAATTACGGGTGCATCATCTCTTTGCCTGGGCACTACATCAACGCTGACTAGCGGAACCGGTGGTACATGGAGCAGCAGTAACCCATCAGTAGGAACCATTGGTTCTACCTCAGGTATTGCCGGCGGTCTCAGTCTCGGAACTACAACGATCACATACCGAGTGACCACCACCGGTTGTGCAACTACTCGTACGTTCACAGTTTATAGCCTGCCTGCGGCACCTACCGTGGCTCCTTCGTCAGCAGTCATCTGTTCAGGTAGTAACGCGTTACTTTCTGTTTCCTCAACGTCTGACGGAACAGCAACTGTATCTTCAGGATCTATCTATGTATCGTTCCCAGACGACAATGCTACCGGGAACAGTTCAAGTTTGTCTGTTTCAGGTGTTCCTGCAGGTGCCGTAGTTACAGGTGTTTCTGTGACATTTAATATGACCCATACTTGGGATGGCGATATGGTTATCAATCTGTCGGCACCTAACGGTAATACGATTAACCTTTCAAATCATAGGGGAGGTAGCGGCAACGACTTTGTAAATACTGTTTTCAGTTCAGATGCTACAACTCCGATTTCAGCAGGTTCGGCTCCTTTTACCGGCACGTATATTCCTGATGGGGTAGTTGGCGTTGGTCCAACAGCATTTGTGTCAAATGTGTCGAATCTTGCGTCTTTATACAGTATTGCTAATGGGTCATGGACTCTTAGTGGTGCTGACCTTGCCGGTGCTGATCTTGGTGTGCTCACCTCATGGGGACTTACCATCACCTATACCGTTCCGGGAATCACAACATGGACTCCTGTGACAGGCCTGTTCAATGATGCGGCTATGTCAAGTGCGTACACTACAGGCACAGACAATGATTCTGTTTACTCATACTTCACAACAACCGGAACTACTCCGTTAACGCGTACATATTCGGTTATAGCGACAGTGAACGGATGTAACAGTGCACCGACACCGGTAACTGTGACCTACTATCCTACGCTTCCTGCTATCAGCGGTGCATCTTCGGTTTGCATAGGCAGCAGCATCTCTATGACGAACAGCCTTGCTGGTGGTACATGGAGCAGTTCAAACCCAAGTGTTGCATCCGTTACCTCTACCGGACTTGTAACAGGTGTAAATGCAGGCGTAGCATCAATTACATATGCTCGCACTTCCGGCTGCTTCGTAGTGAAAACTGTAACTGTTAACGGTCCTGCGGCTGCCGGAACTATTTCCGGTCTCCACACTGCACTTGTAGGCGATGTTTTCGGACTCAGCAGCACGGTATCAGGTGGTATCTGGAGCAGTTCTAACACTTCTGTTGCAACAATCGATACTACCGGTCTGGTTACAGGCGCTGGCGTTGGTACTGCGGTGATCACTTACTATGTATCTGCTACGTGTCCTAATTTCACAACTTACACCGTGTCTATAGGTACACCAGCCGGTCTTGATTTCGATGGTTCTAATGACTACATCTCGTTTGCTCAGGATGTATCTTCAGCAACTCAGTTTACTTATGAGTCATGGATATATGTAAAAGAACACCAGTGCTGGGAGCGCATATTCGATTTCGGTAACGGTACCTCACAGAATATATTCCTTTCTTCATCTGCATTCTGCGAAGGGTATTTGAGGTTTGCGATGGACACTGGAGCCGGACAGCACGTTCTCGATGCTCCTGATGCAGTCATACCGACTTATACATGGACGCACGTAGCAGTGACCATAAATGGAGATACTGCTCGAATATATGTGAACGGTTCTCTGGTAGCAACCAACCCTTCATTTGTATACAATCCGTCAATGCTCGGTGCAACGATAAATAACTGGATAGGAAAGTCAGCCTACGTTGCTGATAACTACTTCAACGGCCGTATCGATGAAGTTCGCCTCTGGAACGTGGCTCGCACTCAGGAAGAGATTGTTACAAACATGCATACTCCATTGTCTGGTACAGAGTCCGGCCTGATGGTTTATCACAAGTTCGATCAGGGTAATGTTCAGGGTAGCAATCCGGGCAATTCTACCGCCTTTGCAAGTGTATCTGATAACCATGCTACTCTCAATAATTTCGCGCTCAACGGTTGTTCGTCAAACTGGGTATGCGGTATGCCTTCATTCGGAGCCTGCTCAGCAGTTGGCGGAGAGATAACAGGACCTGAGACAGTAGCTGTTGGCGATACTATTGTTTTGACAGCGGGAGTAACCGGAGGATCTTGGACTTCTTCTAATTATGAAGTTGCATCGGTTTCTTCTTCAGGAGTAGTAACTGGTGAGTCTGCCGGAACTGCGATCATATCGTTGTTCTACTATGGAAGCTGCGGAGTTGATTATGAGGTACATAACGTAACCGTTCTTAGCGGCGTGTCTAAGCCGGGTGCAGCGGTTGTTTCAAATACTTCATTCCGTTTCTCAGTGTTCCCTAACCCAACTCAGGGCTCGCTTTCTGTTGAGTCAGGAATCCAGGGTATGGCGACGATCTATACGATCGATGGCAAAGAAGTAGGTAAATACAACATCAGTGCAAACCGTACCGACGTTGTTCTTCCTTCAGATATGGCTGCCGGCGTATATATGATGCGCTTTAGGGGTGACGATGGCAGTACGCAGTTGGTGCGTCTGGTGTTCAAACCTTAAATAGATTGATAGGAAAAAGTGAGGGCGTCGTGCAAAACGGCGCCCTCTTTTTGTATAGACGGTTTCCGTTAATAATTATATTTTTGTCACTCCTAAGAAACGTATGAAAGTAACAGAGCATTTAGCATCCGCCAAAGAGACAATTATTTCTTTTGAGATATTGCCACCCACCAAGGGGAAAAGTATCCAATCCATCTATACGCATCTTGACCCCTTAATGGAGTTCAACCCTGCCTTTATCAATGTTACCTACCATAGGGCTGAGCAGGTCTTCAAAAAACGCCAGGATGGTAACTTTGAAAGAGTAGAGATCCGCAAGCGTCCAGGTACCGTTGGAATTTGCGCTGCCCTCATGAATAAATACAAGGTCGAGGCTATTCCTCACCTTATATGCGGTGGTTTTAGCAAAGAAGAGACCGAGAATGCGCTTATTGACCTTGATTTCCTTGGGGTCAAGAACGTATTGGCATTGAGGGGCGATGCTGCGGCAAATGAAAAGTTCTTCACACCCCACCCCAATGGTCACCGTTATGCCGAAGACCTCGTGAAGCAGATCGCTTCGCTCAACGCAGGCAAATACATGGAAGACGACATTATTGAGGGGGCAAAGACCGACTTCTGTATAGGTATTGCCGGCTATCCTGAAAAGCATTTCGAATCGCCCAATATGGATACCGAATTGTACTATATGAAGCGTAAGATTGAGTTGGGGGCCAACTATATAGTGACCCAGTTATTCTTCAAGAACCAGCACTACTACGACTATATCAGTCGCTGCAGAGAAAACGGAATAGACGTTCCTATTATCGCAGGTTTGAAGCCACTTACCAACAAAAAGCAGCTTACAACTATCCCTCGTGTGTTCAATGTAGAGGTTCCGGTGGAGTTGTATAACGAAATGATGAAGGCCAAAACCGACGCGGCTTGCGAGCAGGTGGGTACAGAATGGTTGCTGCACCAGTGCAAAGACCTGTTGAAGAACAAGGTACAGGTGTTGCATTTCTATACGCTTGGAAAGCCGCAGGTAATTCATAATGTGTTAAAGCAATTGTTCTAATCTTAATTTACGATGAACTATTGGTTGGTAAAATCGGAGCCTTTCAAGTATAGTTGGGAGCAGTTTTTGAAGGAAAAGAAGACGTTTTGGGATGGTGTTCGAAATTATGCAGCCCGAAACAACCTCCGTGCCATGAAAAAAGGCGATCAGGTCCTGTTCTATCACAGCAACGAAGGGCTTGCGATAGTTGGTATAGCCGAGGTAGTGAAAGAAGCTTACCAGGATCCTACTACCGAAGAAACAGCTTGGGTGGTCGTGGACCTCAAACCGGTGCGGTCTTTGCCCGTTCCTGTTACCCTAGCGGCCATCAAGGCCGAGCCGGCGCTTGCTGACATGCAATTGGTGCGACTGAGCCGTTTGTCCGTTAGCGCGGTAACCGAGGCCGAGTATAAAAAGGTGCTCACAATGGGTGGCTTGAAGTAGCTTTTATTTTTATATGGCTCAATGTGGTCTGGTAGTCACATTGTTTTCATTTGTCCCCCTTGCGGTTTAGTCGTAAATTTGCGGCCTCAGTTACCGACGCAGATGGTGAGGCAAAAAGCGAAATATGTCGTTGGTGTTATTTTGATGGTTCTTCTTTCGGCTGATGCGCGTGCACAGCGTTCCTACAGGGCAGCACGTGGGGCGAAGTCGCCGAAGTTCATAAAAGGATTTTATCTCAATGCACATACCAGGTCCGGATCTACCGCGAATGCGATAGAACCCGGCAAGTATCCTGCGTATATCCCGGCCCCGGCAATTGTCGAGGAAATTGAAGAGCGCCCGTTGTCGCCCGACCATCCTACCGTGCGAAAGTGCGTTCACTTATATCGTCCGGGTATTTTCAGGTTTGTTCCCGCTCAACTTGAGGTTGTTGTAGCAAAAAAGGAACCTGTTACGCCCGAGAAGAGTTTCGATCTCACATCAGATAAATTAGTTGGTGCCAAATATGCTGATATGATCGGACTGGAGAAAAGGGATATCCAATCGCCTGATCTTTACCGGTTTATTGACAAATGGTATGGGACCAACTATCGCCTGGGTGGCGAATCGGAAGAAGGCATAGATTGCTCAGGATTTGCCAGAAAATTGTACAGCGATGTTTATGGAATAGATCTGACCAGAACAGCACAGGAGCAGTACAAAAACAGTGTTCGTCAGAAAAAAAGAGATAATGCCGAAGAGGGAGATCTCGTTTTCTTCAAGCAGCGTGGCAAACGCATAACCCATGTCGGGGTTTACCTTGGCAACGATTATTTTGTCCATTCATCTACCTCGCAGGGGGTAATGATCAGTAGTTTGAAAGAAGACTACTGGCGTGCACACTATGTAGGTATGGGAAAGGTGTCGAAGGATGATTCGACGACAGACTCATCAGGAGAGTAATTTTTGCCTCAGCAAGAATTCCAGTTGTTCGTTGGAAAGACTGAGTTTCTGTGTCATTTCTTTCTCCTCCATTCTGGATCGGTACACATCATAAGCCCGGGTGATGGTCATATCCAGTTCCTCTTCGTTCCAGGGCTTGGTAAGGTAATGGAAGATCTTTCCTTTGTTTACCGCGTCAATTACGGCATTCATATCGGCATAGCCGGTGAGCAGGATCCTTATCGGGTCGGGGTATTCATCAAGTATAGATTCAAGAAATTCAACACCCGTCATGTTGGGCATTCTCTGGTCAGTAATTATAATATCTACTGTATTAGTTTTTAATATTTTTATCGCTTCTTCCCCACTAATTGCAGTTAGTACGTTATACTTGATCCTGAACACTGCTTTAAAGGAGATCAGATTATTCATCTCATCATCAACATACAAAATTGTTATTTTGTTGTTACTCATACTTTGTATATTTACGAAGCTATTTATCCCCTTTTTTTGTGAAGTCCAGTAAAGATAACAAGTTTGTTTCTAATTAACCACTAAAATGTAAACAGTGACAGCAAAAATCATTTCTGAGAGAATAGCAGCTACGGAGATAGCAAAAAGCACCTATACTCCCATGTTTTTCAGGACTGCAGACCCTGAACAGGCAACCAATTTGGAGCGACTCCTTGAAAGTAAACCGTATATACAGGTATACGATACGATCCTGTCGCAATTGCAGGAGGTGATAAAGACTGACCATCCCTCAAAAACACTGACGGACGCAGAGATAGAGGTAAGGATAAATGAGCGCCTTGCCGTGCGCAACGCCGGAGACTATGGTGTGTGGGTCTATTATCCCTGGAATGAGAAGTTGGTCCATTTACTTGACGAACAGGAGTTTGTATATGTGCGAACCAATCGCAACAAATACAAAATAACAGACCAGGAAGAAGCAACACTTGCTCAAAAAAGAATAGGGGTTATCGGGCTCTCAGTGGGGCAGTCGGTATCGCTGACTATGGCCATGGAGCGTACTTTTGGAGAGTTGCGTATTGCCGACTACGATACTTTAGAAATAACCAACCTCAATCGTTTGCGTAGCGGTGTCTTCAATATGGGACTGCAAAAAACGGTGTTGGTGGCCAGAGAGATAGCCGAGATCGACCCGTTTTTGAAAGTGACCTGTTTTCATGAAGGGATAAATGATAATAACATCGAAAACTTCCTCACCGGGGGCGGAAATCTGGATGTTCTGATTGATGAGTGCGATAGTGTTGACGTAAAGATAAAATGCAGAGTAGCGGCAAGAAAATTCGGAATTCCTGTATTAATGGAGGCAAGCGATAGGTGTACAGTGGATATTGAGCGTTTTGATATTGAACCTGATCGCCCGATCCTGCATGGATATGTAGATCATTTAGATCTGGCACAGATGCGGGACCTGAAAACGATGGAGAAGAAATTGCCTTACATATTGCCGATTGTTGGTATCGATACCATGTCGCCACGACTTAAAGCTTCAGCTGTGGAGATCGGGCAGACCATCAATACATGGCCTCAGTTGGCAAGTGCGGTCACCATGGGGGGCGGCATCATGGCCGACATATGCAGAAAGGTTCTTCTTCGTCAGTTGAGCGTGTCCGGACGATATTTCATTGATATCGACGAGCTGATCACCGATGGGCAGGCGAAGGACGTTGAATTTCAGGCAGAACCTGAGCCCATTACACTGGCAGATATAAAAACGTTATCTGAAAAAATGCCGGTGAGCGTTCCCGTCAGTACAGTTACTGATGCCGCAGCCACCAGAAAACTGATGGACGCAGCTGTATTGGCGCCTTCTGCCGGCAACAACCAGCCATGGAAGTGGTATAACGATGGCAAACGCCTGCTCTTGTTCGACGATCCGGCACGATCGTTTGCCTTTGCCAATTACGATAATATGATAACCCATCTTTCTATGGGTAGTGCCATAGAAAATGTGGACATTGCTGCATCTGCGGCAGGCTTGGCGCTCGATGTGGACCTTTTCCCGCTGAAATCCCTTGGAAACCTCAATCCGGTGGCTGCAATTGCTGTCAGGCACGAAAGCGGAAGGGTGGCCGACCCACTGTTCGGGTATCTGAAAAGCAGACATACGAATAGGAAACCGGGAGATGGATCTTCGCTGTCGGGGTCTATACTTGATGAGCTGCGTGAAGAGGCAATGAAGGCTGGCGTGTCATCGGTGAAATTCCTTACAGAAAAAGATGACATCGCGCGTATTGCAGATATAGCCGGAAAATCGGATAAGTTGAGGATGTTCATTCCCGAGGGGCATATGGACCTTTTCCGTAAAGAAATGCGCTGGGGTAACGACCCGGCAAAGATCAAGGACGGATTGGACATTAAGACGCTCGACCTCAAACCAAAAGATCAGGTCGGTTTTCGGGTGATACGGGACGGCAGAGCCATGCAGTTACTCGCCGATTGGGACGCAGGTGCGGTATTGGAAAATATGACCAAAGATCTGATGGCAACAGCATCGGCCGTCTGTCTTATTTCCGGGCACAATTTTTCACCTGAAAGTTGCATCAACGCCGGTCGGGCAATGCAACGGGCATGGCTGGTAACAGAAAAACATGGTTTGGCTGTGCAACCGGTAATGGCACCAATATTTCATTTCGCTCGAATGGTACATGGCAACGGAGGCGGAATGAGTGAGCAGATCGTTGCAAAATTCGCCGCCATGCACCATTCATTTATTGAACTGTTTAACTTATCTTTAACGGCAGAAGAGCCTCTGTTCATGTTCAGGATATTCCGCTCCGAAGAACCCGCTGTGAAATCGATCAGATTAGATGTTGACGACGTTTATTATTCAAATTGACAATAAAATCTAATGTCTGTAATTTTCAGAGCGTTTCGTGCCATAGATGATGAAGAATCATGCCAGAAATTCATCGTCGGGCATAGGATGGTTCTTGAAATGTATGGCATTGCAATGATCACGTCTGCAACTGCTCAATGGACGCAGCACAAAAATACTTATGTTATATTGGCGGAGGCCTCAGATGATGGACGTGCTTTGGGTGGAGTCCGGGTGCAGATCGCTGATGACGAATTGCCGCTACCTATCGTCAAGGCGGTAGGGCAGGTCGACGAAAAGATCCATGAGGTCATCAATATGCACCGGGGTAAACGAATGGCCGAAGCATGCGGTTTGTGGAATGCAAAGGAAATAGCCGGCTATGGCTATAGTTTTTTCATTCTCAGATCGGCGATAGCTCTTGCCTACCATCTGAAGGTGGACTCATTGTTTGCCCTTGCTGCTCCGGTCACCGTGAATATGTGTCTGAATGCAGGTTTCAACATTGAGACCTACCTCGGCAACAATGGGTTTTTCAACTATCCTAAGCTGGATCTGGTGGCTACCGCTATGGTGATCAACGACCTGGGAGTGATGAGCAATTCTACAGATGTGGACAGGGCGCATATTTTTGAGATCATGAAAAATCCCGACCATGTGGCGGTCGTGAGTGGTCCCAAGGGGGACGTTACCATAGATTACAGGCTATCAATAAAATGACGGGTTGAATGACGACATTATCAAGATTATTCTGTTGTTTGTCAATGATACTGTTGGTGGTGGGCTCCTCGGCTACTGCACAAACAGCTTTCCTGGACCGTGGGCTCGTTTCTTCGGTATCGGTGCTGGAGGATAAAGCGGGAGTATGGACTATTGATAGTATCGAAAACAAACCGTTCAGTGCAGAAAAAAATATCGTTCCCAATTATGGTCTTACGGAGTCTGTCTATTGGTTCAGAATAGAAGCAAAGAACGATCGTCATTGGAATGACCTTTTATTGAAAGTACATAGTGGTATTCTGAAGAGTGTGGATCTGTATGTACCGGTCACGGGCGGAAAAGGGTATACGCACACACTCGCGGGCGAATCCGTTCCTTTTTCTTTAAAAGAATACAATACGCAGTTCCCTGTTTTCAGGCTGAAAATTCCCTACGATTCGTCAATTACGGTTTGGCTAAGGGTGTCCAGCAATAACGTGATGGAAGTGCCGATCTCCGTGGCGCAGGAATATTCCATTTGGGAATCAGTTAACAAGGACCAGTTGTTCTTTGGCATATACATCGGCATCATTTGCGTGATGTTCTTTTACAACATCTTTATATTCATTACAGTACGTGATAATAGTTATCTGTATTATGTATTGTACATCGTTACCGTCGGATTGGTGCAGGCCTGTTTAAAAGGGTATGCGTCTAAGTTTTTGTGGCGCGCGAACACATGGCTTACCATTCAGATGACCAATATTGCTTTGGCTTTATCGGGTATTACTGCTATACTTTTTCTGTTTCGGTTTCTGGGTATCAAGGAGAATCGACCCAAACTCTTCCGGGTTTTTCAGGGAATATTGATTCTATATTTTGTTGGAATCGCTATAAACTTGTCAGGTCGGTTTGTTGTAGCGCAGCAACTCATTCAGGGCACTGCAAGTCTGGTGTCGTTCACCATCATGTTTGCGGGCATCAGCATCTACAGGAAGGGATACAAACCGGCACTTTATTTAACCGTTGCATGGTCGTTCTTTCTTACGGGCGTCATTGTCTACATTTTGAAGGATGCAGGGGTGTTGCCGTACAACGGATTTACAAGCAATGCTATTCTGATAGGTTCTGCGTTCGAGGTGGCATTGCTGTCGTTTGCACTTGCCGATAAGATCAACACCTATCGGAAAGAAAAAGATCTCGCCCGTGCCAATGAATTGGCGCTCCTTATGGAGAATGAAAAATTGGTAAGGGAACAAAACGTGGTCTTGGAACGAAAAGTCAACGAAAGGACCCATGAACTCAACTTGTCTAACCAGGAGTTGAACAAAGCCCTCACTGATCTTAAAGAAGCAGAGACCCAGCTGGTAGAGTCTGAGAAAATGGCATCGCTCGGTCAGCTCACAGCGGGAATTGCGCATGAGATCAATAACCCGATCAATTTTGTAACTTCCAATATCAGGCCACTCAACAGAGATGTCTCCATATTGCTCGAAGCTATGAACGAGATTGAGCAGATAGGCCTTACTGAAGACAATGCCGACGCCAAAAAGAAGAAGATAGCAGCATATAAAGAAGAGATTGACTACGAATACCTGAAAGAAGAAATAGGAATGTTGCTGAACGGCATAGGGGAGGGCGCAAACAGAACTCAGGAGATTGTAAAGGGATTGAGGGTATTCTCAAGGTTGGACGAGGATGATCTCAAAAAAGCGAATGTGAACGAAGGCATTGAGTCTACGCTGGTTATTTGCAATAATTTATTGGGACATGAGATAATTGTTGAGAAGAACTTCGGAAATTTGCCACTGGTAGAATGTTATCCGGGAAAGCTCAATCAGGTTTTCCTCAACATCATATCAAATGCCGCATACGCGATAAAGAAGAAATTTAATTCCAAAGAGGGCGGAAAATTTTCGGTTACTACTACATCCGACGAACATTTTGTGTATATTTCGATGGTAGATAACGGAACAGGGATGGATGAACACACAAAGAAGAAGTTATTTGAGCCGTTTTTTACAACAAAAGATGTGGGTGAGGGAACAGGTTTGGGCATGTCTATCGCTTACAACACTATCAACAAGCATAACGGTCAGATTATTGTCAATACCGAGGTAGGAAAAGGAACAGAGTTTATTATTAAGTTACCACTAATTCAAAAAAACGCATAAGTGAAGACAGGCGAAAAAATAAAAATATTGTACATCGATGATGAACAAAACAATCTGAACGGGTTCAAGGCCACGTTCCGTTTTGATTATACAGTGTACATCGCCTCAAATACCACACTGGCATATGACTTTCTTCGTGATCATAACGACATAAGCGTTGTGTTATGCGATCAAAGGATGCCGGATAAGACCGGTGTGCAGTTTTTTGAAGAAATGAGGAAATTGTATCCTGATCCGGTTCGTATGCTCATCACCGGTTACACCGACATTGAATCGGTGATCGACTCGGTGAACCGTGGCCACATCTTTCGGTACATAAAGAAACCATGGACCGACCATGATGTGAGGTCTGCGATAGAAGAGGCAAATAAGTTCTACCTCACCAATTCCATGTTGGTTGAAAAGAACAAAGAACTCCAATCGGCATACGATGAGTTAGGGAAATTCGCATACAGCATCACTCATGATGTTCGCGGTCCATTGGTCAGCGTGATCGGTGCCCTGGAACTGGCCAAAGAGATGGATGACATCAATGAGTTGCGTGAGTTGCTGGGCATGATGGCCGAGGCGGTGCGAAAGATCGACGAATATATAAAGAACACCCACGAGTACTACAAGCTGAAACGCGGTGCGCTACAATTCACAGCCATAGATTTCAACCGTCTTATGGGCGACATTGGCGCTATTTTCAGGGTGGTTGCGGTGAATGATGACATTACTTTCTCATGGCAAGTTGATCAGGGTGGACTGTTTTATTCAGATGAGATATCGATTAAGATGATCCTCAACAACCTGTTGTCTAATGCGTTCAATTTTCAGAAAAAGTCTGAGACGAACAAGGTGGTTGATGTGAAGATATCGATGAACGACAATCTGGCCGAGATCGAGGTACATGATAACGGGATAGGAATACATGAAGATTACATTAACAACATTTTTACCATGTTCTACCGTGCCACGTCCGAGGACACCGGTTCCGGACTTGGTTTATATAATGTCAAGGATGCATTGAACAAACTGGGCGGAAAGATAGAGGTGGCGTCAAAATTGAATGAGGGAACAACGTTTAAAGTCACTATACCCGGCAATCTACATGGTACCAAATAAGAAACTCAACTTCGTGGTGATCGACGATAGTAAGCTCGATTGCTTTATCGCCGAAAAGATCATCAGAAACACCGGCAAGTGTGAATCTATTCGCTCGTTCCTGCAGGCGCATGATGCATTGGATCATATCGCAGCTAATCCTGTCGACGACCAGTCGCACACAATTTTGCTGGTGGATATTCAAATGCCCATCATGAATGGCTTCGAGTTTGTAGAGGCGTTTGAGAAGCTGCCTCTCGAAATAACTTCAAACTACACCGTATATATCATTTCGTCCTCTATCAACGAGGCTGATCTCAACAAGGTGCACAATTACCGGTCTGTAAAACAATTCCTAAATAAACCGCTCACCAGCAACAACCTGTCGGTGTTGCTCGGATAGAGGTTGTTATTATGCCGTATCTTTGTGCCGACTTTTCCGCGCCCTTTTTTCCGCGGAAGGCTTTGGATCATGCACAACAATTCTTCCGTTAAAGACGCCCTGATACTCACTGAGTGCCCCCGCGATGCCATGCAGGGTTGGGCACGCCATATACCGGCCGATGAAAAGGCGCAATACCTCAACCTGTTGTTGCAGGTAGGGTTCGATATCCTCGATTTCGGATCTTTTGTTTCAGCTAAAGCCATTCCCCAACTCGCCGATACTGCCGAGGTGCTTGGTAAATTGGATCTTTCAGCCACCAGAACTAAATTGTTGGCCATCATCGCCAATACCCGCGGCGCTGAAGACGCAGTGAAGTATCCGCAGATCAGCTATCTGGGATTTCCGTTGTCCATATCTGAAACCTTTCAGATGCGCAATACCAACAAGACGATTGCGCAGTCTATGGAGCAGGTGGCAGAGATACAGGACCTGTGTGTAAAGAACGGAAAGGAACTTGTTGTCTATAGTTCTATGGGCTTTGGCAATCCTTACGGCGACCCCTACAACGCTGAGATAGCAATAGAACAGGTAGGCAAACTGGCCGCAATGGGAATAAAAACCGTTGCGATGTCTGACACAATAGGTGTAGCCGACCCTGCTAATATCGCCTACATTTTCTCAAACCTCATTCCCCGCTTCCCGGAAATGCGTATAGGTGCGCACTTTCATTCGGCCCCTGACAAGTGGCGTGAAAAGATGGACGCGGCCTATGCTGCCGGCTGTCGCAGTTTCGACAGTGCGTTGAAGGGTATTGGTGGCTGCCCTATGGCCGAGGATGAATTGGTGGGCAATATGGCCACCGAGAATATTGTGGATTGGTGCCGTGAGCATGCTGTTTCGCTGCCGCTGAATATGGACGCTTTCAACGAAGCATGGCAGATGGCCGGTTCCGTTTTTGCCAAGTGATAACCGGGTTTGGGATATTGTTAGGATAAAGTCTTCTATTATTGCCATCATTTTTCCGATAGGGATGAACACAGAGATACGATCAGAACGCAATGCAGCCTTTTATGTCAAAAGGTCAATAGGGATTACATTGTTACTTGCCCTGGCAGGAACGTTCTTTTTTTCTGCCTGGAGCAAGATATATAGCGATAATGCATTCGATAACTTCCAGTGGACCTTCCTCGATCTGGGCATCAATAGTGTGGTGTTTGCAGGCGTCATAGCCCGCATGATGATCGGCTTCGAGTTCATGCTTGGTTTGTTTTTGTTAGCGCATATTTACCTCAGGCAGTTCACCTACAAGGCTATTATAGCTGTGCTGCTGGTGTTCATCGTGTACCTGTTGCTCGTAATAATGAAGCAGGGCAACACCGGCGACTGTGGCTGCTTTGGCGACAAGTTGGCCATGACACCCATGCAGGCGATATGGAAGAACATTGCTATGATCGCGGCAACCGTCGTGCTCATGTTCCTCTATCCTGTGAAGCCATACAAGTTTCAGGAGTATGCCGTTATGGCTTTATGCCTTGTGGCATTCTCTTCTCCCTTTGTCATGAACCCGGTGAACCTGGGTACAGGCCCCAGCAAGTACGAAGCAGCCATAGACCTGGACCTTCTGTACAAGGCCGAGCCAATGCCATCGGTCGATCTGAGGAAGGGTAAACACATCATTGCATTTATGAGCCTTACGTGTCCCCACTGCAAGAAGGCGGCCTATCTCCTTCAGATCATTCACCGCAAGCACCCCGAACTGCCCGTGTACATGGTGCTTTCAGGTCACCCTGACTTGAAGGCCGATTTCTTTAAAGAGACCCATGCTGCCGATGTTCCTTACTTCCTGATGTCTGACATAGACGCATTCACAAAACTTGCCGGACCCGCTGTTCCTTCTATCTATTGGGTCAATAACGGTCGCATAGAGTACAAGAGCAAGTATGCCTACTACCAGCTCGATCCGTCTTATATGCTCGGTTGGACCGGAAAATAATTTGCCCCTGCATGGGGGTAAGTGATTGCTGAGTTGTCATCTTCTCAAATACAAGAATTATGACGATCAGAACAATAGTCTCGGGCGCAGGATTGGCGCTAATGGCAGCAACTGCACACGGTCAGACAGGCCTTCGCAGCAATGCACATCTCGGATTCACCTATCCCCTCAGCACCAACGGCATACATGCAGCCGATTACTCTAACGTATTCTCCGTTCATTGCCTGGCGGGCGTGTCGCGTGCCGAAGAGGCATTTTGCGCGTCGGGTATCGCCAGCGTAGTAAAGGATAGCGCACGTGGCTTCCTGGCGGGTGGAGTGGCCACAGTGGTGGGTGGTTCAGTGTCAGGGTTTCAGTCTGCCGGGTTCATTAATGTAACAGCCGGCAATGTGAAGGGTGTACAGTCGGCCGGTTTCGTGAACATAACAGGTAGCGGCAATGGCGCTCAGCTGGGCGGTTTTGCCAATGTGGCCATGCATGCCGTAGATGGCGCCCAGGTAGCAGGTTTCCTCAACTCAGCCGACACAGCCACAGTGCAGGTAGCAGGATTTGTGAATGTGGCCCGCAATACCAATACCCAGATAGCCGGTTTCGTGAATGTTGCCGACACGGTGAACGGTGCGCAGATAGCTGGTTTTATAAACGTGGCCAGGAGGGTAAAAGGCACCCAGATCGCCGGTTTCATCAACATCGCGGATAGCAGCGATCGCCCGATTGGTCTCATCAACATCATTGGCAACGGAGAGCAGGCCGTTGGTGTAACTGTAAATGAGATAGGCACCACAATGGTTGCGCTGCGCTCGGGTGGCAAAAAGCTCTACGGCATCCTTGGTTTCGGTGTCAATCTGATGAACGGTTACCGTGCCACCGGTATGGAAGCCGGTATTGGTGCCCATTTCCCTGTCACCCGTTCGTTCAGATTTAACGGCGAGATCACCGCTTCTTCGCTCACCGATCGCTGGTACAATACCGATTTCCGCTCATCTGTCCGCTTCATGCCTTCCTTCCGTGCGGGCAACATAGAGATCTTCGCAGGTCCCTCATTCAACTATACCGGTTCGGCCGACATACAGGGCGTGGGCCGTGTGGGCTACAGCATCTATACTTACGATTCCTACAACTTCCACCACGACTTCTCTATAGGCCTTGATGCGGGTATTCAATATCATTTCAACAGCCGCAAGATCGTCAAGGACATCATAGACGGAAAGAAATTTTAAGATCGGATAGGGGTAAATGCAACTTCGGTTGTCCTTACTATATCCAAGACATAAAACATAAATCAAACCAATAAACACATAAAACACAAACCAATGAAAAAGAGTTTAGTAGCATTATCAGCATTCGCATTAGTAGCATTCCAGTCTTGCCGCAAAGAGATAGGGCAGGGACCATCAATCACCAAAACCTATAGCCTCTCCAACTTTACAGCCATCAACGCCGGCGTGGACGGTGAAATATATGTGACCCAGGACAGCACCTACAAAGTAGAGATCTACGGTCAGTCAAACATCCTGGACCAGATCGAGACGCCTATTGAGAACGGAGAGTTGCGTTTCCAGTTCCGCAAGTTTGCACACATAGGCCGCCACGACAGGATAGTGGTGAGGGTGTCTATGCCGCGCATCAACGGCCTCGGGGTCAACGGCTCAGGCCATCTGTTCACCAATGCGCCCGTTACTACAACCAACATGGCGCTTAAAGTGAACGGCTCGGGTAACATCACCATGAGTTCACTGAAGGGCACAGACCTTTCAACCAACATCAGCGGATCGGGACGCATAGCTGTGAACGGCGGCGACGTAGTGAACGAAGACGTGCGCATCAGCGGCAGCGGCGACGTAGACCTCCTTAACCTTTTCGCCCAGAATGCAACCGTTCGTACCAGCGGCTCCGGCAACACATCAGTCTATGTGGGCAACAGGCTCGACATCAACATCAGCGGCTCCGGCAACGTATACTACAGGGGCAATCCTGCTGTCACTACCACCATCTCCGGCTCGGGCAGAGTGACACATCAGTAATCTCACTTATTTAACCATCTACTTTAAGGCTCCCTTTTTCAGCACTGTCATCCACACGGATGGCAGTGCCCGGGGAGCCTTTTTCTAAAACCAAACCAGACATGAACAAGATACAGAATATCCTTATCACGCTGCTGCTCCTCATCACCGGTATATCGCAGGCACATGCACAGGCAGTGCAGAATGTGCGCGGCAGGGTGGTAGATGAAGCATCCAAAGCACCACTCACCGGCGCGGTCATAGCACTCATAGATACCACCCGTTCGCTGGGCAGTATTTCAGAGACCGACGGCACGTTTGCTATCACCGGTGTGCCCATAGGCCGCCACTCCTTCAGGGTATCGTACACAGGGTATGAAGACCGCATTGTGAACGACGTTATCGTGACCGCAGGCAAGGAGGTGAACCTGAACATAGCCATGCAGGAGGCCATTCACAACCTGGACGCGGTGACCGTCAGCTACAGCAAGGCCCGCGACAAGACCCGCACCAACAACGACATGGCGCAGGTGAGCGCCCGCTCCTTCAACGTGGAGGAGACCCGCAAATATGCAGGCGCACTGGGCGACCCGTCGCGCATGGCGGCCAACTTTGCCGGCGTGGTATCGGGCAATGACAGCCGCAACGACATAGTAGTACGTGGCAACTCGCCGCAAGGTATGCTGTGGCAGTTGGAGGGTGTGAACATCCCCAATCCCAACCACTATGGTTCGCCCATCAGCACCGGAGGCCCCATCAGCATGGTGAACAACAACAACATCGACAAGTCCGACTTCATGACCAGCGCATTCCCTGCCCAATACGGCAATGCTACTGCCGGTGTGTTCGACATCAGGCTGCGCGACGGTAACCGTAACAAGAACGAGTTCATGGCGCAGGTAGGCTTCAACGGCTTTGAGCTGGGTGCCGAAGGGCCACTGGGCCGCAACAAGCGCACGTCTTACATGATCAACTACCGCTACTCCACGCTGGGTGTGTTCCAGAAGATGGGCATCAGTTTCGGCACGGGGGCTGCTGTGCCTTACTATCAGGACCTCAACTTCAAAGTGACCTCCAACATCAGCAAGCGCGGTAAACTGAGCCTTTGGGGCATCAGCGGCAAGAGCAATATCGAGTTCCTGGGCAAGGACGTTGATACCACTACCACCGAACTGTATGGCGGCGACCCGTTTGCTAATGAGTATGCCTGGTATGGCACATCGGTCACCGGCGTTACCTACGAGCATCAGTTGTCTGAAAAGACATCCACCAAGTTCACAGCGGCCTATGGCGGATCGTTCCAGAAGTACCAGGAAGACTCGCTGAGCCGCACCACCTACCAACCGATACCTGAGAGCCGCGGCCGACTGGCATCGGACAAGATATCGGGTGTGTGGTCGCTGACACACAAGATGAATGCCCGCAACAATATGCAGGCCGGCATCACCTTCGACCAGACGGGCTTCAACTTCATGAACAAAGAGTACCTGCCCAATGGCACCGAAGTAGTGTACATAGACAAGAAAGGCAACTATGGCCTGATGCAAGCCTATGCGCAGTGGAAGCACCGCTTCAACGATAAACTCTCTGGTGTGGCGGGCGTGCACGGCCAATACCTTACTATCAATCAGCAGTATGTGGCCGAACCACGTGCCAGCCTGAGGTATGCACTGAGCAAACGCCAGGCGCTGAGTGCGGGATATGGTCTGCACCACCAGGCTCAAAGCATCTACACCTACTATGTGAACACACCCACCGCCAATGGTCCGGTGCTCACCAACAAAGACCTTGGTTTCACCCGCAGTCATCACTCGGTGGTCACCTACGACTGGAACATCACCGAGCATATGCGCCTGAAGGCAGAGGCCTACTACCAGTTGCTGGGCAATGTGCCTGTGGAATCGAGGGCCACATCGTTCTCTGCTGTTAACTCGGGTTCGTTCTTCGGGCCCGATGATGTGGACAGCCTTGTGAACAAAGGCAAGGGCCACAACTATGGCGCCGAGCTGACCCTGGAGCGTTTTTTCAACAAAGGGTACTATTTTCTGATGACCGGCTCATTGTTCAATTCCCGCTATACGGGCAGCGATGGTATAGAAAGAAATACCGCTTTCAATACCGGGCATGTGCTCAATGTGCTGGCCGGCAAGGAGTTCAGGGTGGGGCACAAGGGCAGTGTGCTGGCCGTGAACGCCAAGGTGTCGAGCGTGGGTGGCCGTTGGGCAACGCCGCTGGACATGACCCGATCGGTGGCAGAGATGCGCACTGTGCTCAAAGACAACGAGGCATTCACTGAAAAACTGCCGGGCTATTTCCGTTCCGACCTCCGGGTGTCTTACCGCAAAGAATACAGGAAAAGTACCCTGGAACTGGCCATCGACTTTCAGAACATCACCAATCACCAGAACATATTCCTGAAGTACTATGACGCGCCCAACAAGAAGGTGGTAACGGTATATCAGCAAAGTTTCTTCCCGGTACCTACTATCAGGTACACATTCTAAAGAAGGTGCCGCGGATAGTGCGTTAGCGGTCCCTTAGCCATTGAAAACAAAAGAAACAGGGTCCGGCGAGGTTGATGCACAACAGCGCCGGGCTTTTGTTTTGTGCTTACTTCCACAGGAAGGGGGCGGCGTATATCTTCTCTTCTTTGTGGCTACGCACGGCATAGGTAAATCCTTCGCGCAGGGCAAATGCACCGAACTCTCCGTGTTTGTTGAGGGCCAGGAAACCCACCTGCACCTCTTCGGGTTTGCCGGGGTGGTGGGCGGCAATACGCTCTATGGCGCGCCTGCACGCCGCCTCGGGCGACATGCCGAGGCGCATGCTCTCTACAACCAGGTGAGAACCCACCGTGCGGATCACCTCTTCGCCGAGGCCCGAACTGGTGGCGGCACCTACTTCATTATCTACAAACAGGCCCGCGCCTATGATGGGCGAATCGCCTATGCGGCCCCGCATCTTGTAGGCCATCCCGCTGGTGGTGCAGGCACCGCCCATGTTGCCGTGGGTGTCCATGGCCAGCATACCTATGGTATCGTGGTTGCCGGGGCCCGCGGGCATTTTATTCTCTACATTGGCCTGAGGGGTGTATTTGTGCTCCTTCAGCCATTCTTTCCATTCCTGCTCGCTTTGTTCGGTCAGCAGGTTCTCTTGCTTAAAACCATTGTCCATGGCGAACCGAAATGCCCCCTCACCGGCCAGCATAACGTGTGGTGTGCGGTCCATGACCATGCGTGCCACCGATATGGCATGCACCACATGCTCCAGGCAGGCTACCGATCCGCAGTTACCTTTGTCGTCCATGATGCTGGCATCCAGTGTCACCCGGCCATCGCGGTCGGGGCGGCCACCACGGCCCACTGTCTGGTTGGTAGCATCGGCCTCCGGCACGCGCACGCCCGATTCAACGGCATCTACCGCACGGCTGTTCTTGCTCAGCATTTTCCATGCCTCGGCATTGGCTTCCTTGCCAAAATCCCAGGTGGAGATAACGATGGGCGCACCCGTAGTGGTGGTGTAGTGTTTGTCGCTCACCTCGGGGCTATGGGCGAAGGCAGACCGAGCCGTCAGCAGTGCAGCTGATGAAAGCAGGGACTTTTTGACGAAATCGCGGCGGTCTGACATAAGGTGTATTTACTATTGAGGGTATCTATGTTATTTACCAAACTTGCTTCTGAGGTAGCTGTCTATATTGCCAAAAAGGAAGTCGGGGTATTCGTTGCTGAATTTCATTTTTACAAAACCGCCCAGCAGTGGCCTTGGTGCCGGTTGTTTCATATCGGCGGTGCTTATGGGGATGAGGTCATACTCAGCATCGGGGAAGTAGCTGAGCACCCTAAGGGCCAGCTCCACACGATTCAGATAGTCGGTGCTGCCTATGTGGTAAATGCCGGTCTTGCTATCGCGCAGCAGCACGTACATGGCACGGGCTATGTCCCAGGCGTTGGCCGGCGATGCATACTGGTCGTAAGGCAGCTTTAGTGTCAGTTTTTGTTTAGCTACGCATTGTTCTACTATGCGGGCCACAAAGTTCTTGCCGCGCACCTCGTCGCCATATACATTGGTCACACGCAGCACCAGGGCGTCCTTCATTTCGCGCAGCACCAGTTGTTCGGCCTCCAGTTTGTGTTCCGCATATACGCTTATGGGGTGCACCGGCGCATCTTCGCGGTAGGGGCCGTCCACGCCGTCAAACACATAATCGGTTGATATATAGACCATGCGGGCGTTGCAGGCCTTGGCCACTGCCACCAGATTGATGGTGCTCTGCACGGTTTTTTCGTAGCTCTCTTCTACATGTGTCTCGCAATAATCTACATGGGTGAGCGCACCACAATGCACGATCACATCCGGGCGGAAGGCCGCCACATCAAAGTTCTCGGGATGTGCCGGGTTCAGCGTATCATAGAAAACGGTATCGTCGGTTTTGTAAGAGAAATAGGAGCCTACTACCTCGCAGCCCATTTCTTTAAAATGTTTTAAGCAATTGCCGCCTACGAGGCCGGATGCTCCTGATATAAATATGCGCATGTTAACGGTGGTTCTGATCTTTTGGTAAAAGTATTAATTTATGGGGGAATGGGCCTCCTTCGCTGAAAAAGCTTCGGCGGCTGAGAGATTTTTGTTTGTGCGCAGTTTCTCACATTTTCATTGATTATCAATAGCAAGGTGGGAAGTTTTGCTTCCCACAGCTTCCCAAAACTGCGCAAAAACTGCGCACTACTTCTCACTTGCTTCCCAAAAACTGCGCATATGATAAGTAATAAAATTTCATCATACAATCCATTTTGCTCCATTTTTTGCAAGTTCTGTTCAAGTTACACCCGTGACTGGAAACAGGCAAAAGAAAGTTTTATGATAGTGCGTTTTGCGTAGTGTGATAGAAATTTGTTTTGAGATAAAAATTTATCAAAGCAGGCCGTCATTGCGAGGAACAAAGCGAGGCTGTCGGGTGGGTTGTGACGAAGCAATCTCGCAATGATCCTTTTGTGTGGGGGCATTCGGTGATTCCAATACCTGTGGTCGCGAGATTGCTTCGTCGCCAGCCAGCGCACTGTTCCGCCGGGCTTCTCGCAATGACGCCTTTTATTTAATTGTACGTTTTGTGTAGTGTGATAGAAATTTGTTGTTGCGAACACGGCAATTTAAAGGCACGCTCCGTAGTGGATTCGCCGATCTGGAGATCGGCTACCGGTAGACATAGTCGGGAGACTATGCCAAGGGGGATTTCTCCTGTCGTCGAAATGACGGGGTGCTTCCGGGTTTTGTACGTGTTTTGTTATTTCGGCGTTTTGCTATGTGTGTTTCGTTAACTTTATAGCATCAAAGCCTGATGCCAGTGAAATTTCTTGCCGCTATTTGTTTTTATGTTTTTTGGCACGTTGCAGTTACTGCACAGGTTATTGTGACAGTTGCCGGTTCGGGCATGGGCGGCTACAGCGGTGACGGCGGACCGGCTACTAATGCTACTATGGAAGATCCCGTTTCCTTAGCATTCGATAAAGAAGGCAATTTCTATTTTAGCGACGATGCCATTTCCAGAATAAGGAAAGTAACTCCGGCAGGTATCATTACCACCGTGGCAGGCAACGGTAGTAGTGGCTTTTGCTGCGACGGCTTCCCGGCCACCCTAGCCCAAATCGATGCGGGAGGGGGGATCGCGGTTGATAAATGGAACAATATTTATTATGCCGATGGCGGCGACCATCGTGTACGGAAAATAACGCCAGACGGAATCATCCGTACCATTGCCGGTACCGGTGTGGCGGGCTACAATGGTGATGGTATTCCCGCCACAGATGCGCAACTGAAGATACCCGAAAATATTGCGGTCGATGACACCGGCAATGTCTATATCGGAGACAGGGGAAATATTAGAATACGTAAGATAAACACAGCCGGCATTATCACGACGATTGCGGGTACGGGTGCGGTGGGTCTTGCTCCCGATGGTGCCAAGGCTGACACGTCAGAAATCAACGGAACTTCTTGTTTATTCGTTGACAGCGCAGGGAATGTCTTTTTCTCGGACAATAATCGCATACGCAAAATTACACGTGGCAATGGGTTGCTTAGTACACTGGTAGGAAATGGTACTATGGGCTATTCTGGCGACGGCGGCCCGGCTACCTCTGCATCCATATCTACCTCTAAATTTACAATTGATTCAATCGGGAATCTCTACCTGTCGGAGGTTGCTCCTGAGCGGATAAGAAAGGTGAGTACAGCGGGCATTATTACAACAGTTGCCGGAACAGGTGCAGGCGGACTGGAAAATGATGGTGCGCCTGTTTTGCTTGCACGTTTACATACACCCTATGGAATAGCTTTCAGTCCGGCAGGAGAATTGCACTTTGCCGATAAGAGTAGTGCCAGGATCAGAAAGATCACACCTAACTGGGATGCTGCCAGCGATATGCGGGTGTCAGAAAGTGACCTTGAACTATTTCCCAATCCGGCGAGGGGAAACGTGATGGTAGTGGTTAAGGGAGTAGTTGCCGAAGTACCTGTGATCATCACCGATGCAAAAGGCACTGTTGTGAGCGAGCAGCAAGTGCGTGGCAATACCCGGACCCGAATAGACCTTTCGAATTGCCCGGCCGGTATCTACACGGTTCGTGTAATTACCGCGGAAGGGACAATAACAAAGGAACTGCTTATAAAATAACGGGTGAAAGACATCCTGACCGGCTGAGATCAGCTAAAGGACGGCATTAAGATGAAGACGTTCTGAGAACGGTGGTTCGACGGGGCTTTGACGGGTACAGGATAAAAGTGTTGTCTGAACCTGCCTGCGGTAGGCGAGTCACGGATTAATTGAGATTACTCGGATATCACGGATTGTTTTTGACCGGGTGTGGTATTGCG
>JACSRV010000105.1 GCA_014879545.1 Chitinophagaceae bacterium
CGGGGACCGTGGCTATCACAACGCTGAGCAAAGACGATACAACGGTTCAAAGCATACCTATCGGGTTTTCATTCTCCTACTGTTCGGCGCCATACACAACGTTGTCAGTGAGCTCGAATGGCTGGATATCGTTGGCAAATTCTCCTTACGGAACTACTGCGGCAACTACGATCAACAGTTCGCTCAATCATGACCTTGGTGTTTTTGCCGGAATTGGCGGTGGTGTTGGTTTTTTGATGCCTTTTTGGGATGACCTGAGAGGCGTGGGCTCAACAGCATACTATCAGACTTCAGGAGCAGCACCTAACCGAGTTTTTACCTTCCAATGGGGTAGTCCTTCAGCACCCTGGGGTTGTATAACAGGTACCGGCACTGCTACTTTTCAGGTGAAACTGTATGAGACGTCAGGTGTGATAGAGTACATATACGGGCCGAGCACTTATTCGCTTAAAACAGCGACAATCGGAATCAGCAACAGCTCTACCGGAGATTACCGCGTCCTGCCCAACGAAGCTGCAACAACTACAACAACTGCATGGGTTTATCTGATAGATACCACTCCCGCGCTGAATACAGTATTGGAGTGGGCACCACCTTGTCCAACGCCTCCTCCGGCTTCTACAGGTACTTTTACCGTTTGTCAGGGTGCTACCACAACGTTGAGTAACTCTTCGGCGGGCGGTATGTGGCTGAGTAGCAGTGTGAGTGTAGCAACAGTGGGTTCCTCAACCGGTGTGGTTACGGGGGTAGCAGGAGGTGTAGTGAACATTACTTATCGTGTCAGTCCGGGATGTATAGCTGTATCAGCTGTTACTGTAAGTCCGCTGCCAGATACTATAGCGGGTGGGGCTAATGCGTGCGAAGGAACGACGAAAATATACACTTGTTCGCCGATGGGTGGCGCATGGAGCAGTTCTAACACGGCTACAGGGACGGTATCAACGTCAGGCACTTTTGGCGGAGTGGCATCGGGAACTACTACGCTCAGCTACACACTGGCAACAGGTTGTGCACGTACGCTGGATGTGACCATCAATTCGGCACCTACTATCAGTGGTTCAAATATTGCATGCATCGGAGATTCAACGGTGTTGACCAGCGCTGTACCGGGGGGGACCTGGAGCAGCAGCAACATTACAAAGGCCACGGTTGACGTATATGGAAATGTTGTGGGTGTGTCATTGGGCCCTGTGGTGATAACTTATACTGCACCATCCGGTTGCAGGGATACCATCGCTATGGTTGTGCAGACCGATTGCGCGAGCAGTGTACATGACCTGGGAACAAGCAGTGCAAAAATTAATATAATACCACACCCAACGAATGGTGACTTTTACTTGTCTATTCCAATAACCGGAAGTGTGACTGTATCTATTACCGACCTTTATGGTAGAGTGGTGATGAGCAAAGCGGTAGACGTGGTGAAGTCGAACAAAGTGAGATTTGAGGAGAGTTCGACACTTAGTGCCGGAACATATATACTAAAAGTTCAGCACGAGCAGCAGATCTTTACAGAGAAGATGACCGTTGTGAAGTAATAAATTATTGAAAATATTTTCCCGACAATATTAATTACAGTAAAAACATGAACACCAAAAAGATACTCCTGGCATTCATTGCTATTATTGGTTTAGGGTTCACGTCCCGGGCTCAGTTGGTGTGTCCGTCCAATATCGATTTTGAGTTGGGCGACCTGTCAGCGTGGTCATTTTTCACCGGTACGTTCACCGGAGGAACACCGGACGCAACTATACCCGGTGCTGCAATACCGTGCAGGCATACCCTCACCAAGCCTGCAGGTCTGATAGGCTGTACCGGTCCGGGTGGCATTGGTCCGCTGGATCAATACGGTGGGTTCCCGGTAGTGGCACCCGGCGGCGGTTCCTACTCACTTAGGTTGGGTGGTAACGTAGTAGGTGGTCTTACCGAAAAGGCAAGGTTCTACATTCCGATCCCTCCCGGTTCTGATAATTACAGTCTTATTTACCGTTACGCGGTGCTTGTGCAGAATGCGGGTCACACAGCTGCGCAGATGCCTCGTTTCATTGTGCGTGTGTTCGACTCGGCTGCAACGGCCCTCGGTGGTGGTGTGGTTCCGGTGCTCATCAGCGATACTGCGTGTTCTTACTTCCAGTATGTGGCGGGTGGTACCCTCCCGGGCTTCATGACCAACAGTACCTGCGGAACCTGTGTTCCGTCTTCTGTGCCTGCAACCAGCAACGTACAGTATAAGTCTTGGAGCACTGCCACTGTCGATCTTTCAGGATTGGGCGGTACTACAGTAGGTATCGACTTCATCAGTTCAGACTGTTCACCAACCGGTCACTTCGGTTACGGATATGTGGATATGAGCTGTGGTCTCTTCAAGATCGCGGCTGCTATATGTGATACGATGACGCCTCCTACGCTTACGGCGCCTGATGGTTTCGCGGCCTACAACTGGTATGACTCGGCTACATTCTCGGTTGTTTACGGATCGGGCATGTCAATCACCATTCCGTTCCCGCCAACACCGGTAACAATAGCAGTGGTGCTGACGCCGTTCCCCGGATACGGTTGTCCTGATACGCTTTACACAAGGATCAGTCCATCTGCGCTTTCTTTGCATCCCTCAAACGACACTGCAATTTGCCGTGGCCGCGCAACGATGTTGGAGTCGAATGCGACGGACATTGCAACTCCACTCTACTATAACTGGACTCCTGCAACAGGACTTAGCTGTGTGACGTGTGCCAATCCGGTGGCTTCTCCATCTGTCACTACGGCTTACTCGCTTACTGTGACCAACTCGAACGGATGTACTGAGGAGCATGTGTATAATATAACGGTATTGCCCGACCTCATTACTACTGTGACAGTGGACACTCCTACGTGTGCTGGTGGCACCGACGGCTCGGCGACTGTGACTGTACTTTCGGGTGTGGCACCTTATTACTACACATGGAGCACCGCTCCGGTTCAGATCACCTCTACAGCTTCTGGCATAGGTGCCGATACGTATACTGTGGTTGTGTTCGACGCATTGGGTTGTACAGACACAGCTACGGCAATAATTAAAGATCCTGATCCACGCATCATTGCTATTGACACTTTCTTCAATCCAACCACTTGTTTGGGTACCGATGGTATCATTGTGATAGAGGGTCTTATTGTGCCGGGTGTGTCCTATACATTGTCTTACCTGTTTGGCGGTGTGCCACAGACACGCGTTGTAGTGGGTAGCCCTACAGGAACGCTAACACTTAACGGACTATCGCAAGGGGTGTATACGAACATCACTATTATTGGTGCAAGTTGTATCTATAACGTGATAGGGCCGGTGACGCTCGTTGATCCGCCGACGCCGGACCTTACCGGTGTGACGAGCAACAGTTTTGTTTGTGTGAACGATACGCTGAAGCTATTTGCAAACAGTTCTATGGCCGGTGTCTCTTACCAATGGGACGGACCGGGTGGTTATACGTCAATAGTTCAGAACCCGATACTGGTGCCTGCAACCATGGCGATGGCAGGAGTGTATTCAGTAACTGTATCCAGGGCCAACTGCTACAACTATTCTTCTACACTTGTCGAGATACGTCCGTTGCCAACACCTGTTGCGTCAAGTAATACGCCTGTGTGTTCAAACGATACTTTGTTCCTGTACAGTGAGTCTGCAACCGGAGCTGATGGATATATCTGGTATGGTCCTAACTTCTTTAACTCTTATACACAGAACCCTTACATAGCTAATGTGCAGACAGTAGCTTCGGGCGTGTATACAGTAAGGGCAACATGGAACGGCTGTTCGGTGAATGATACCATCAATGTTACCATCAACCAGACACCATTGGCACCGTTCGTACGTGACACCAACTATTGTCAGGGCGACCTCGCGATACCATATGATGTGACGGGAACCAACCTCACCTGGTACACTGTGCCAAACGGTGGCGTAGGTTCAGCAACTGCTCCGGTTCCGTCTACGGCGAATGCGGGTGTGTTCCCTGTATGGGTTACGCAGACATCGCCTGAAGGATGTACCAGCGAACGTTCTAAAGTAACTGCGCGTGTGTGGTTGTATCCTAAGATCAGCCTGTCGGCAACCGATAGCGCTTCGTGTGCAGGTAAGCACATCACCTTCACGGTTGAGAATGTGCAGGAAGGTAACTTCAGCTACACATGGCAGTTCGAATCGAATGTGGACAGCATCAAGGACATGAACCCGATCTATCACGCGTTCAACGTGCCGGGTACATACACGGTTGCTGCTACCGCATACTACATGTATTGTCCTACCATCAACCTGAAGAAAGTGATCAATGTGTATCCTTATCCTTCATTCGATCTGGGACCAGACACAACCATCTGTCCGGGTAGTTCTTCGATAGTGCTCTCTGCCGATCGTATCAATACCTTTGGCTACACACCATCGTGGAAGTGGGGTACAGGGGAAACCACACCTTCTATCACCATCGTGGCTCCGGGTCATTACCGCGCTACGGCTACCATCAACGGCTGTGAGTCGAGCGACACTATTGCTGTAGAGAAAGATTGTTACATGACTGTGCCGAACGTGTTCACACCAAACGGAGACGGAGTGAATGACTTCTTCTTCCCTCGTCAGTTGCTGACCAAGGGTCTCATTCAGTTCGACATGGCTATCTACAACCGTTGGGGTCAGCTGATCTTCTCGGCCAACTCTCTGGACGGTCGCGGATGGGACGGTCGCCTGAACGGTGTACCTCAGCCTGAAGGTGTGTATGTGTACACAATTGACGCCGTATTCAAAGACGGTCAGAAAGAGACACACAAGGGTAACATAACATTGCTGCGATAGGCGAATAAACAGATCATTAAAACAGAAAAAGCAATTCAAAAAAATACTACCAGATGAAAAAGATATTGTTCATTTTAGGTTTCTGTGGTTTGGCCGGGGCAGCTGATGCTCAGGAAGTGAAGGATGTGAAGGGCAATGTGCTGGCATACATTACAAGGTCAACCATTTCCGACAAAAATCAGAATACGCTTTGTGTGTTTCAGATAGATGGCAGGATAGTAGATAAGATGGGTAACACCATCGGCTACATGGAAGGTTTCCGTGAGCGTTATGACTATCTGGACAAGGACCGTAAGCTGAAAGCATCTTACTACTTTGAAGATGGAGGTGTGAAGAACGAGCAGGGACAACGTGTGGGTTCTATACCAATGGCTACCGGGCCCATCATTAAAGCGGGCAACGTGATAGCTACTATGGACAATGTGGAGCCTATGTGGGCAGCAGCCTACTTCTTCATGTTCAAGTATCAGGAGAAGCAATAAAGAAAATAGTAAGCATAACAGAAGCGGGCGGCACCAAAAGTGTTGCCCGTTTTTTATTGGATCTTCTTGTAGTAATACTGAGTCTCCATATTGCTGCAGCCACCTATCACCAGGGTGTCTTTATGAAAGTTGACACAGGCAATGGAGTCTTCGTGGAAGGTAAGCTGAAAGTCGGCACAGTATTGGGTCACCTTGGCTGCCTTGAAAATGTCGGTGTGCTCGTGCTCACCATTCACAGTATATGATGCGAGTGCGCAGTTTACAAAGGTTAGTACACGGTCTTCGGTGGCAGGGGTGCTGCGGCCATCATTTACCGAGTAGATGAGTTTCCACTTGCCGTTCAGCTTGGTATTGGGGCAGTCTGTAGACGAAACAGGCACATAGTTTTCGTAGGCCATGGGCAGGGAGTCGCCACCATCGCCGCAGCCCGTCAAGGTCAGTGCAGCTACGAGTAACGTGCATATAATGCGCAACGGTTGCGGATTCATAAAACGGGTAATGATGCTCATGAGGTGACGAAGCTGCTTTTGATGAGTGCCGCCGACCATGCGAACAGTCCGCCGATGAGTGCGCCTATGAATACGCTGACCATGAGAAACAGAGGCGCGTAGGGGAGATGAAAGATAGCCGCCATGCGTGCGGAAAGGATATGATCGTTAGCCACATCGCGGAAGAAGGCGACCGCCATCCAGCACAACCCCACGCCAAAGAAACCCGCCACAAAGCCCTGTGCGGGGCGCAGGCCTGCCAACAACGAAACAAGAAATGCCACAGCAGCAACTGTCCACCACGACACTAGCGAGGCCGCAATGAAGGACAGCATAGCAATGGCCAGTATGTTGAACAGCGTCTTCATTTCTTTTCTCCGTTTATTTTGATGGTTCTATGTTCCATTTATAGCGCAGTTGTTTGTGTTGTTGCTCATCGGCATTGGGCAGGAAAACCAGTCGGTGGTATTTGCCCTGTGCCCATTCGTTGATGTAGTCTCCGTAGTAGCGGCTGCCCGGGTTGCCCGACTGCCCGCCGGGGTATATGCCCCATGCTTCTATTTCTTTACCCATCTGCACCACCATGCGCCACGATGGTCCGTAGCCCGGGCGCATCGCGTTCACCGTATTGCCCCAACCGCCCGTGGGCAATTGGTCATAGCTGAAAGCCGGTATCTTGGTGAGGTGCGTTACAGAAGTGTTCTTGGCCTTGTGCCATGCCATAGCACCCTTTTTCTTTAGGGTACTCATACTGTCCAGCGCATCCTTAAAACTGTTCTGTGCAAGGCAGCTGCAGTAGGTCGCATAGCTCGTAGTGTCGCATTTTGTATTGCGCATGGGTATCTGCCCGGCCACCACCAGTTGCATCGTACGCTCGGGCAGCGGGTAGGTGTTGAACGGAATATTGCCGAAACAATCCGACCAGATGGCCCTGTAATAGAAGTGCCACCAGATCTGGAACACGGTGGGTGCTTCACTGTCTTTAGACAGGTGATAGTCCCAAGTAGAGAGCAGTTTTAAGTAGGGATGCGTAGCGCCGGTCTGCTGCAGCATGGTGGGCAGCACCCTTGCGGCCAGCACACTGTAGTCGTCGTTCTGCAGGGCAAACATATCCTTGATCGTTGCACCATGCATACCTGCAAGCACCTGATTGATGTGCCACGCCCTTATCTCGGCATAGTCGCCATTGTACCAGTAGGGGTAGGTGCTGTCGGTGACCAGCTGATTGGCCGAGGCGAGGAAACCCTGTGCGGGGTTCAGCGCATGCGGGTTCTCGGCCGTGGGGATGAATTGCTGCCACAGCGTGCTGCTGTCGCGGCCATGCATCACAAATCGACCCTGATCCGTCCATTTGTTCACGAAGCGGCCCTGTCCCCACAACGCTATATTGCCCTTGCGGTCGGCATAGATGATGTTCTGCGCCGGGCATAGAAAGTGCTGAATGGCCCCCGTATATTCGTTGTAGTCGCGGGCGCGGTTCAGCAGGTAGATGGCGTTGAACTCGTTGGTGGGCTCGTGGCCCATCCAGCGCACCGCCAGCGGCTTCATCAGCGATCCCCGCTCAAAGTAATTGCGCTCATATAATAGCGGCCCGTGCAGCGAGTAGCGCACCGTATCAATGAAATCGGGTTTGCCCTTGATGCCGATCTTCTCGTAGCGGAACGTGAACGGCACCTTGCGGCCATTGAACCAATACTGTGTTTTGTCGCCGGCCACAGGGCTTATCTCGTAATAGTCTTTTACATCGCGGTAGTTGTTGGTGAGGCCCCACGATATGTTGTCGTTAAAACCTATGATGACACCCGGTGCGCCGGGCAGCGATGCGCCATACACATTGATGCCGGGTGCCATCAGCTGCACCTTGAACCACAGCGAAGGTAGGTTGAGCGCCAGGTGCGGATCGTTGCAGAGAATAGGCGCGCCCGATGCCGTGCGGCTGCCGCTCAGTGCCCAGTTATTGCTGCCCTTGCCCTCCACACGCGGCGCTTCAAAATCGGCAGCGGTATAGTTGGGGAAGGCCAGACTGTCGGGAGGAGCAGTGGGGCGTTGCAGCGATGGTGTCGCAAATGCAGTACCTGCCGGTATCACGGGAGTTGCGCCCGGTATCTTGTCGGGATAGTAGAATTCGAAAAGTTGTTTGGAGAGGATGCGGCGCAGCCACGAATGGGCTATGTCGTCGGTCTTACCAGAGAGGTCGTCGGCCATGTACTTGATCAGCAGCACACTCTTGAGCGGTGTCCACGGCTCGGGGGTAAAGCCCATCAGCTTGTATTCCAGCGGCAGTGCCGCACGCGACAGGCCTGCGATGTAGGCATTGATGCCGGCAGTGTAGGCAGCCACCATGTCGCGCGTCTGCGGGTTGGCATTCACTTCTGCCAGAGATCGCTCTGCGGCATAGGCCATGCCTTTGCGCCGCTGCCGACGGTCGAACACAAGCGACTTATCGCCCGCCACTTCCGATACCCGACCCGCAGCGGCACGCGTCTGCATATCCATTTGCCACAGGCGGAACCAGGCGTGCACATAACCCTGAAGGAAGTAGAGATCGTGGTCGTTGGCGGCCTTTATGTGCGGCGTCAATTGATCATCGAACCACACAGAGGCCGGTGCCGAGAGGGCAGGTAGTTTGAGCTGGTCGTTAAAATCTTTATTCACCGGTTCGGCATTGGCCCAGCAGCCCGATACCGGATCGAGCAAGGGCCCCAGTGCCGGTATCTCGCCCATGGGTCTGCTCAGGAAATATACCATTGCCGTTGCCACCGTGAGCACGAAATAACCCGCCACCATTTTGCCGGCGCGTATCCGTCTTCTGGGTTGTGTGCTGTTATTGGCCATGGTTGATGCTGAATGTATGTTGAAGGTACGCAACAACCGTTATTCGGGCAAGAGTATGTTGGAGAGGGGAGTGTGACAGGTCAGAATTTTACTTTTACATAGACGATATGAGGTGGGGATTAGGTAAATTTGTGATGACATGAGTAAGCACTTGAAAATACTGACCGCTCAATACCTGGATGACTATTCAAGCAAACTAAGTATTGATTGGCTCGCCGTTTTTAACGCGCTTAGATCCAAGAAGAAATATACTGCCGAGGATTTTGAATACTACATTCAGGCCTCCGCAACATATTCCTCAAATATCGAGGGCAATAGCATTGATATTGATACTTATCTCAAAAACAAGAAGTTCAACGTCAGGTCGAAGCCGAAGGAAATGTCTGAGATCGATGATCTGATCGACGCCTACAACTTTGCCATTAAAACCGAACTGACTCAGACGTCGTTTTTGGAAGCACATAAGATACTGAGCAAAACGATACTCAGTCTCAAAACGCAAAGGGGTAAACTCAGGAAGCAACAAGTGGGCATATTCAGTAATGGTAAGGTAGAATACATGGCTGTGGAGCCTGAGTTTGTCAAGGAAGAAATCGAAAAGTTATTTGCTGACATCAAGGAGTTGATCAGCCGGGATCTTTCCTATAAGGAGATATTTTATTATGCTTCCATGATCCATTTGTTGTTTGAAAAAATACATCCTTTCATGGATGGTAATGGCAGAGCAGGAAGACTATTGGAAAAGTGGTTTCTGTCTGAAAAGATCGGTGAGAACGCCTGGTCCATTCAGAGTGAGAGATATTATGCAAAACATAGGGCAGAGTATTACGAGAAGATACACATAGGCCTCAATTATTACACGTTGAAGATGGAGAAGAGCGTCCCCTTCCTTTTGATGCTGCCAATGTCATTGTGATACTACTGTTGAAGCAACAACCGTTATTCGGGCAAGAGTATGTTGGAGAGGGGTATAAAGACAAATGTCCTGTGACCTCCGTCCCCGGTGGGTCTCCTTTTTCAGGGACCCGGCGGCAATAGGTATTCCGATGCTCACCTCACCCCTCAATTCTTCATCACCTTATTCACGTAAAGTTTATCACCACTCCGCACATATACCAGGTAGATGCCGGAAGGGAAACCCGAAAGATCTACTTCAGCCGTTCCGGTCGTTATGGTTTGTGAGAGAACGGCCACGCCTCCGATATTGTAAATAGTGAGCAGCGAAATGCCAGCCGGTACCTGCACCGAAAATACACCGGTTGTGGGATTGGGAAACAACTTCGCCTCAACACCTTCGTCTATATCAGTCACAGCTACACCGCTACTCACTTTTCTGATTCTGTTATTCTCATAATCTGCTATGATCAGATTTCCATAACTATCTACAAATACATCACTGCAAAATAGTTTTGCATTAGTTGCGGGCCCACCATCTCCGGAAAAACCGGTTACGCCCGTTCCAGCAACCGTTGTAATAATTCCTGTTACGGCATCTATTTTGCGGATGGTACCATTCCCATATTCTGCTACGTAAATATTGTTTTGCTTATCTACAAATAGTCCAGTTGGCTGATTCAGTTTTGCATGTATTGCAAGCCCTCCGTCGCCAGAATATCCTGCAGTTCCATTCCCGGCAATCGTTGTGATAATACCTGTGACCGCGTCTACCTTTCTTACTCGATGGTTATATTGATCTGAGATTAGCACATTGCCATTACTATCTGCATTTACATCTAATGGAGCATCTATTGTTGCATTCACTGCTGGTCCTCCATCCCCAGAATACCCTCCTCCCCCGGTTCCTGCATACGTTGTGATTTCATTAGTTGAAGATTTTACTACTCTCACTTTTTTATTCCTCCAATCAGCAATAAAAATATTTCCATCCTTATCCGTACATATGCCAACAGGTCCATCTAACTCCGCACTCGTTGCCATTCCCCCATCTCCGCCGTTGCCTCCAATGCCCGTACCAACTATTGTGCTGATTATACCAGTTGACAATACGACTTTCCGTATCCTGTTGTTTATTCCATCGCAAATGAGCAGATTATTGTTCTTATCAACAAATACTCCTTGTGGAACTTCTATTTCAGCACTTGTCGCAGCACCGCCGTCACCAGAGTACCCCGGAGTACCTTTGCCTACAGTAGTTATAATAACACCGGATGCAGATATTGAGCGTATTCTATGATTTAAAGCATCAGCAAGGTATGTGTTCCCTGATTGGTCTGGGCAAATCCTGTATGGAGCTTTCAGTTTTGCATTAGTTGCAGGCCCACTATCTCCGCTATAACCTGCCGTTCCGGTACCCGCAATCGTCGTAATAATATTCACCTGTGCCTTGCTTATGAAGCAGGTACAGGAAAATATCAATATCAGGACGGTCCTTATCATTGTTTCATCACCTTATTCACGTAAAGTTTATCACCACTCCGCACATATACAAGGTAGATGCCGGAAGGAAAACCCGAAAGATCTACTTCAGTCGTTCCGGTCGTTATGGTTTGTGAAAGAACCTCCACGCCTCCTATATTGTAAATAGTAAGCAACGAGATACCTACCGGTACCTGCACCGAAAACACACCGGTTGTAGGATTGGGAAACAACTTCGCCTCAACGGCTTTGTCTATATCAGTCACAGCCACACCGCTACTTACCTTTCTGATTCTATTATTTTCATTATCTGCAATGATGAGATTTCCATAACTATCTACACATGTACCTGTTGGAAACAACTTAGCGTTTGTGGCGGGGCCTTCATCTCCTGCAAAACCTGTTACTCCTATACCTGCAACTGTGGTAATTATACCTGTGCTTCCTGATATTTTCCTTATTGAACCATTCTGATAATCAGCAACGAATATATTATTTCCCACGTCTACATATATACCTGATTGCTGATTAAATGTTGCGTGTATTGCTGACCCACCGTCACCAGCAAACCCATTAGCGCCAGTGCCTGCTATAGTACTTATAACACCTGAAGCAACTGCAACTTTTCTTAAAACATTATTTAACTTATCAGATATGATCATGTCTCCTGTATTGTTTACATAGACATCAATCACCCCATTTAATTTCGCAGAGAGTGCATCTCCTCCGTCACCTGAATAACCTGCAATACCACTGCCGGCAACAGTTGAGATTAAGCCGTTTGAACTATTTACCTTTCGTACCTTATTATTCGTGTAATCAACGATATACAGATTTCCTTGTTTGTCTAAATTTATCCCAACTATGCCGTCCAATTCCGCATTAACACCTAAACCACCATCGCCATTTTGGCCTTGAATTCCTTTTCCAGCAACTGTGGTAATAATCCCCGTAGCAATATCTATTTTTCTAACTCTATAATTCAGTGCATCACCTACGTAAATATTCCCATTTGTATCCAATGCCAACCCTTGGGGTATAAACAACTGAGCAGTTGTAGCTGCAATTCCGTCTCCATTATATCCACCAATACCATTGCCGGCAATGGTTGTAATTACACCTGTAGAAAGATCAATTTTCCTAATTCTGTGATTTAGCGCGTCAGAGAAATATATACTTTCACTTTTTCGGCAACATACTCTATAAGGTGCTTTCAACTGTGCATTTGTCGCAGGGCCTCCATCTCCGCTATAACCTGCCGTTCTGGTCCCTGCAATTGTGGTAATGATATTCACCTGTGCCTGCGATGTATAGCAAGCACAAGTAAGAAATACTGCCAGGACGAATCTTATCATTGTTTTACAAATTTAAAGATAAATGCCCTGCCTTTTGCGTTTATCACGCTGCTCATACACATTCGTTATCGTCTCGCCTGCATGTCCAAAAATTTCTATCACACTACAGAATACGCACTATCATAGATCTTTCTTTTGCCCCGTAGCGCAGGTGTTTGTAACTTGAATTAAAGTTGAGGGAAATGGGGCAGAATGGCACGTATAGGAGTTTTTTCTTACTTCTCACAGGAGCAGCAGATGAGAAGTAGTGGGAAGTTTTTGCGCAGTTTTGGGAAGCAGATTGCGCCGCTACTTCCCACCTTTTTATTGAGTATCAACAACTTAGTGAAAAGTGGGAAGCAAATAAAAAATGTGCAGAAAGACGCTGAGAAGGAAGCCAACGTTTTGCGGCAGCAATTACATAGGCAGTTGTATCTCGTAGGTCTTGCCCGGTTTCACGGTCAGTTTGCGGTCACGCAGCCAGGGGTTGTAGATCTTTAGCATTTTGTAAGTGGTGCCATTGGCCACGGCAAACTCGGTGAGGTTGGTAATAGATTTGTCCACCAGCACCGTGCGCGCCTTCAGCGGTTTGTACTCATCACCTTCTTCTATCATCATGCCATATTTTTTGGCGTTAGAGAGCAGGTGTTTCAGTGCCACTATGCGGAACACATAACGGTTGGTCTCCTCGGGGAAGATAAGATCGTAGTAGTTGTTGCTCTGCTGAAACTCGGCCTGCTTGGCAAAACCAGCCATGCCGCAGTTGTAGGAAGCCGCCGCCGCCGTCCACGACCCGAATTTGCTGTAGGCTTCCTTGAAGTACTGGCAGGCGGCATCGGTGGCCTTCACCACATTGAAGCGTTCATCCACCTCGTCATTGATCTCAAGGCCATAGCGAGGGCCGGTGTCCTTCATGAACTGCCAGAAGCTGGCCGCACCCACCGAAGACCATGCATTTTGTTGCAGGGCGCTTTCGGCCACGCAAACGTACTTAAGGTCGGGCGGCACACCGTTCGCCTTCAGTCGTTCTTCAATAATGGGGAAGTAGCGGCCCGCCAGTTTCAATATATATAACTGGCTGCCGTGCAGGTAGGTGTTCACCAGCAGTTCGCGGTCCAGTTTTTCGCGCACCTCCCAGCGGTCCAGCGGCACATTTTCGCCGCAGAAGTCGATGGAAGAAGGCACGTGTGGTGCATACCACTTGTAGTGCGGTCGACCCTCGGCAGACATCTCCACGGGAGTAGTGGCGGGGTCTATTTTGCGCGATGCTATAGTGGTTATGACGATTGCGCCAATGGCCAGACCCGAGAGGAAATATGCTGCTGCTTTGGTTGTCGACTTCATATTCATAAAGTTAGCTGAAATAGAGACGGCAAAAAATATATAAATAACAGGCGCCCCGCGCAGTACACATGTTGTACACATTCGCGCCGGGGCTACCCCTAAAGTCACCCCGTCGCAGCGGTATATTGTGGTTGTGCCTGACTATCTTTAGCCCATGTTTAAAAGAAACGATATCCGTATTCAGAAAGCCATAGCACTGGCAATGCTGCTGGGCATAGGCACAGGTGCCGTTGCGCAGGACAAAAAGGACGAGAAGAAGAAGTGGGACGTGAACGCGCCGGGCGCACCGGGCCGCGATGTGTCTTTCACGGTGAATGAAGGAACGTGGATGAACCTGGACCTGTCGCCCGATGGCAAACAGATCGTGTTCGACCTGCTGGGCGATATCTATATAATGCCTGCAACAGGTGGCACGGCAAGGGTGCTGCGGCAGGGCATGGCCATGGAGTTGCAGCCCCGCTTCAGCCCCGATGGCAAGAAGATACTCTTCACATCAGACGCGGGTGGCGGCGACAACATATGGGTGATGGATGCCGACGGCACCAATGCCCGCCAGATAACGAAGGAGAACTTCCGCTTACTGAACAATGCCGTGTGGGTGGACAACAACTACGTAGTGGCGCGCAAGCACTTCACATCGGGGCGGTCGCTGGGCGCCGGCGAGTTGTGGATGTACCACACCTCGGGTGGTGGCGGTGTGCAGCTCACATCGCGCAAGAACGACCAGCAGGACCTCAACGAGCCTTGTGTGTCGCCCGATGGCCGGTATATATACTACAGCGAGGATATGTATCCGGGCGGCTACTTCCAGTATAACAAAGACCCCAACAACGAGATCTTTGTGATCAAACGCTACGACCGCGAGACGGGCGAGATAGAGACCGTGACCGGCGGCCCTGGTGGTGCGGTGCGGCCGCAGCTATCGCACAGCGGCAAGCTGATGGCTTTTGTGAAGCGCGTGCGCACTAAGACGGTGCTATACCTGCGCAATCTGGAGAACGGAGAGGAGTGGCCGGTATATGACGCGCTCACCAAGGACCAGATGGAGGCATGGACGGTGTTCGGCATTTACACAGGCTATGCCTGGACGCCCGATGACAAGGCGGTGGTGATATGGACAGGTGGCAAGATCATGAAGATAGATGTGAACACCACCAACAAGGCAACGGAGATACCATTTACCTGCAATGTGAAACAACACATGACCGATGTGGTGCGTTTCCCGCAGAACCTGAACGCGGATGAGTTCACGGTAAAGGTGATCCGCCATGCGAAGACATCCCCCGATGGTAAGTTGATGGTGTTTAACGCGCTGGGGCATTTGTATAAGAAGGCACTGCCCGATGGCAAACCCGAGCGTCTGACAACTGCCACAGTGCAGGAGGCAGAGCCCGCGTTTGCGCCCGATGGCAAGTCGATAGTATATGTCACCTGGAACGACACGCTGACGGGTAGTATCTGCCGCCTGTCGCTGGACGGGAAATCCAAGCCGCAGGTACTCACCTCCACAAAGGGCATCTTCAGAACACCATCGTTCTCAAGAGATGGCAAGTGGATCGTGTTCAGCAGAGAGGGCAGCAATGGCCAGATGGGCAATGCCTATACCGTGAAGCCCGGCATCTACATGATGCCTGCAGGCGGCGGCAAGGAAGAGTTTGTTACCAACACAGGCGGTGGTGCGGTGTTCAGTGCCGATGGTAGCCGCATCTACTTCCAGGGTGGCAGCGGCAAGCTGGGACAGTATGAAGAGTCTTACAGCAGTTGCAAAACCGATGGCAGCGACGAGCGTATGCTGGTGAAGGGCAAGTATGCCAGCCAGTTCACAGTGTCGCCTGACGGTAATTGGGTAGCATTTGTGCACCTGCACAATGTGTATGTGGCGGCATTCCCCAAGACGGGCAAGCCGGTGATGGTGGGCGATGACGGATCAGATATTCCGCTGAAGCGGGTGTCGAAAGACGCGGGCATCAACCTGCACTGGAGTGCCGACAACAAGAAGCTCCACTACACCCTGGGCGACCAATACTATACCATAGACCTCGCCGACCGTTTTGAATTCATAGCCGGTAAGCCGGACTCAACATTCAAATTGCCGGAGGCGGGTATCTCTGTGGGGCTCACAGCCAGGACCGACAAACCAACCGGTGTGGTGGCCTTTACCGATGCCCGTGTCATAACTATGAACGGTGATGAGGTGCTGGAAGGTGCTACAGTGCTGGTGGATGGTAATGTGATAAAGGCAGTAGGCAAGAATGTGGCCATACCGGCAGGTGCCAAAACCATCAATTGTGCGGGCAAGACCATTATGCCGGGCTTTATAGACGCGCATGCGCATGCAGGGCATTTCAGGTATGGGCTCACTACCGACAAGCACTGGCCATACTATGCCAACCTCGCCTATGGTGTAACAACCATGCACGATCCGTCGGCCAACAGCGAGATGGTGTTTGCGCAGTCGGAACTGGTGAAGAGTGGCACCATGGTGGGGCCAAGGGTATTCTCTACCGGTACAATATTGTATGGTGCTGATGGCGACTTTAAAGCTGTTATCAATTCGCTGGAGGATGCAAAGAGCGCACTGCGCCGCACCATGGCCTATGGCGCCTTCAGTGTGAAGAGTTACAACCAGCCACGCCGCGAGCAACGCCAGATGGTGATAGAAGCCGCGCGCGAGCTGAAGGTAGAGGTGGTGCCCGAGGGTGGTTCGTTCTTTTACCACAACATGAGTATGGTAATGGACGGACACACTACCATTGAGCACAACATTCCGGTAGCGCCATTGTATAACGATGTGATACAGTTCTGGAAGAATGCTAAGACCGCCAACACACCAACGCTCATAGTGAACTACGGTTCGTTGTGCGGCGAGTACTATTGGTACCAGCACACCAATGTGTGGGAGAAGGAAAGGTTGCTGCGCTTCACACCACGCTCTGTGATAGACACACGTGCAAGGCACAGAGTAATGGCGCCTGAAGAAGAATACGAGAATGGGCACATGCTGGTGTCGCGCAGTCTGAAGAAACTGTCTGACGCGGGTGTGGCCATCAATATGGGGGCGCATGGTCAGATACAGGGTATAGGCGCGCACTGGGAGATATGGATGATGGCACAGGGCGGCATGACGCCGATGGAAGCCTTGCGCACAGCTACCGTCAATCCGGCACGCAGCCTCGGCTTCGACAACTGGATAGGCACACTGCAGCCCGGCAAGCTGGCCGACCTGCTGGTGATGGATAAGAATCCGCTGGAGGATATACGTAATACAGAGTCCATCAAATACACCATGGTGAACGGTCGTTTGTATGATGCCGAGACCATGCACGAAACGGGTAACTACGATAACAAGCACGGTCGTTTCTTCTGGGAGATCGGCAAGAATGCCGAATCGTTCCCATGGCACGAAGAGACCCACTCGCATGGCGATGGTGACTAACGGCAAAGTTGTTCCGATAGTATTAAGTAACGGGCCTGGTCATCGCGGGCCTGTTACTATTTATTGAAGAGTATCTTGAAGTAGAACGATGGTTTGCTCAGTTGTTCGCGCAGGTCCATGTCGGTGAACATGCAACTGATCGTATCCCTCAGCGACTTGCTTTTGTAAGCTTTGTTCACTACAAAGTTGAAAAGCCAGGGGTACTTGCAAAGGCGTTGCAGTGTAGTGCTGATGCGGAACTCATCGCCAAGACGTTTGTACAGCACATCGTCATAGTGTGTCTTGAAGAATGCCGCTGAAAGGTCGTTGGCGGGTAGCGCTTCATTGATGGCCATGGCAGCAAGCATGCCGCTATACAGCGCATTACCGATGCCTTCACCGCTGAAGGGGTCAACGAGGCAGGCGGCATCGCCCACCAGCATAAAGCGGTCGCCCGACATGGGGCGTCGTTCGGTGGCCAGTGGCAGTCCCCAGCCCTGTATCTTATCGATGAGGGTAGCGTTGGCAAAGCGTGGGGCAATGTTCGGGTTGTTGCGGATGGCGGCCAGCATCTGTTCGCGCAGATTGATCTTCTTGTCGCGTATCACCTCCGACAGGATGCCCACACCCACATTGGCCCGGCCATGTGGCAGCGGGAAGATCCAAAGGTAGCCGGGCAGCATCTCGGGCAGGAAGTGCAACTCTATGAAGTTGTCGGGGTGCATGCCGGTAATGCCTTCGTAGTAGGCGCGCAGACCCACCGCATAAGACCGTGGCGACTCCTCGCCGGCCGGCATAAAGTGTTTGCGGGTGATGCCTTTGTCGCCATCGGCCCCAATGATCACTGCCGCGTTGATGCGGGTCTTGTTGCCCTTAGTGTCAGCGATAACGGTAACCCCGTCTTTGTGTTGGTCTATCTCATCGATGGTGGTCTGCTCAAGGATGGTGCAGTAGGGGGCGGCCATCTTGCGGAACAGGAAGTCGTCGAGGTCCAGCCGCGGAACGGTGAAGCCCGGCGCCTTGCTTTCAGGTGTGCGGTTAGGATTGAACGGTATATCCAAGTCCCGTCCGTTGGGTGCCACAAACTTGATGCCCCACGACGGCAGAAAGTCGCCCGGTTTGCCCAATATCTCCGACAGCCACTCCGGGTTTGCCCGATTGATGACGAGGGCAGTTTTGCCGCTGCATGCATCGCCGCAAACCTTGTCGCGCGGGAAAGAGGCCTTGTCTGTGACCACGTGCGGGATACCGAATTTGGTGAGGAAGAAGGAAGTTCCTGCGCCTGCCGGTCCTGCGCCCACTATCAGTACTTTGGTGTCTGTGGTTGTCATTATTGTGGTCAAATATAGCGACTACTGGAAAAACACGGGGGTGAAGGAGGGGGAAATTCCCGTGGTTAGTTTTTGATTTTGGTTAATACAATGTTTTCGATAGTTGTTTTCGATAATATCCGTTTGCCGAAGTTATATCTTTACGGCAGTTATACTCCTGTCGTCACGATGGTTAGAATGTTGTTCTTTTTGTGCATGGTCCTTTCCATGCCGTGTTTTGCTCAGTTGGAGGGGCGTGCGTTTCTGGATTCTCTGGAAGCCCGGCTGCCCGAGGCTAAGGACGATACCAATAAGATCAAGTTACTGAGTCTTATCTCTACCGGCTACCGCACCATTGATCCGGATGCGGGTATTAAGTATGGTCAGCAGCAACTGGAACTGGCCACCGCAATGAACCAGCGCAGAGGCATGGCCGCAGCGTACAATTCAATAGGTGTAAATTATCAATACAAGTCGGACTACACAAAGGCGCTGGAGTACTTCAACAAGGCACTCGCCATTTTGGTCGACTATCCCAATAGCAATCTGTACGGGAATGTGATCAGTCATCTTGCGGTGTTGTATCAGGAAATGGGCGATCTCGATAAGTCTCTGGAATACAACCTGAAAGCGCTGGACATGGACCTGAAAGCCAAAGATTCGGGCAACATCGCGGGAGATTATGGCAATATCGGCATCATATTTCTGCTGAAGAAAGACTATCAGAAAGCATTGGAGTATGATGATAAATCGCTGCACATCTTTGAACAACTGAAAGACAACGATGGCATTGCCCGCAACTACGGCAATCAGGGTAATGTATATAAGGAGTACGGGAGTTATGTGAAGGCGTTGGAATATGACATGAAGGCGCTGGAGATGTTCTCTAAACTGGGCGACAATGGCGGTGTGGCCATCAATCAGGGGAATATAGGAGGCGTTTATATTGCGATAGCTTCCGAGATGGACTCGACGAGGATCCCCGGTCATGTATTGCCGTCCGGAAGCAGGGGGGAGTTTCTGGCTAAAGCGGTGACATATCTGAAGCAGTCTATTGAGCTGAGTAAGAAGATAGGGCAGCTGGATAACCTGATCGAATTCAGCCTTGGCTTGCACGACGCCTATAAAATGATGGGCGACCATGCGGGCGCGCTGGCGAGTTACAAGGAGCATGTGCTCTATCGTGACTCGGTATACTCGCAGGAGAACCGGCTGAAAATGGTGGCACTGGAAACAGAGCGCGAGTTGCTGCTGAAAGACAAACAGATACAGATAGAGAAGCTGGAGGTTGCACAGAAGAGGAATGAAAGGATCATCCTCATTATCGCTATCGTTCTGTTGCTGGTGGTGATAGTCGTGGTGGTGCGAAAGTTTCAGGCACAAAAACGATATGCGCGCGAACTGGCCGCAGAGAAGGCCAAACACCTGGCTCGTATTGAACGACAAAAGCTGGTAATGGGCGACATTGCCCATCGTCATTCACACGATGTGAGCGGGCATGTGGCGACTATTCTGGGCCTTGTTGAAGTGTTCAACGCTGAGGATTATACTGACCCCGATAATAAGACCGTGCTGGACGGAATAGGTGAAACAGCGGCACGGCTCGACCTGATCGTGAAGGACATGATCATGAAAGAGAATCAGCTGAACAGCGAAAAGAAGTAACTGTCTTAATGAATGTTCCTCGCATCCAATGCCCTGCGATAGGCGTTGGCATTGTTGATCTGCTCGTTATAGTTGCTGGCAAATGCAGAATAACCACTGAAGTCGGGTTTGGCGCAGAAGTACATGTAGGTGGTGCGCGGCGCATCCAGTACAGCGTTTATGGTTGACGGTGACGGTGTGCAGATCGGGCCCGGAGGCAATCCCGGATACATATATGTATTATAGGGAGAGTTGTATTGCAGCATGGCCGAAGTTACACGCTTGATGGCAAAGTCGCCAATGGCGAATTTGACGGTCGGGTCGGCCTGAAGAGGCATGCCCACACGTATGCGGTTGAGGTAAACACTGGCGATCTTGGGCTTGTCGCTGCTCATGTTGGTCTCTTCCTCTACAATCGAAGCTATGACCGATACCTGAACAGGTGTGAGGCCGCGGGCAGTGGCTTTTTGTGTGCGGTTTTTGTTCCAGAAGCGCTTGTAGTTCTTGCTGATCTTCCTGAGCACTTTGTCAGCATCCGAGTTCCAGTATAATTCGTAGGTGTCCGGCAGAATGAGTGCCATAGATGTTTGCGGTGTCACGTCAAACTCAGAAAGATAAACCGAATCGCCCATCAGACGCATCACTTCAAAAGAATCGGCCTCAATGTTGGTGGCTACAAGGCGTGCGAAGTCTTGTTTTGTGCGTAGTTTGTTGATGACCAGTTTCACGGGGTCCTGACTGCCGGAGCGGAGCATGCGCACGATGTTGAAATTGCTCATGCGTTTTTTGATCCTGTATCGGCCGGGGTGGATATTGTCCTGCAATTTCATGGCCTTTGCCACCAGTTTGAAGCCGTTCATGTCAGAGACAATATGGCTCTCTTCGAGGGTTTCAATAACCTCGTCGTAGGTAGTGCCGGTGCGTATATAGAGATATTCGTCCTGCGTAAACGCGCCGGTATTGGGTCCGAAAAGCACGTAGAAGCCGAAGATGGAGATACCTGCTATTATCAGCAGCATGATCAGCGTCCAACGCGTGTGTTTTTTCTTTTTTGCCGGGGCCATGATGCTAAATTAATAGAAATGTTTGAATGGGAGTCTATTGTGCTGACGGGTGTCAGTGCGGCATAGGGTGGTATGGCCTATATTTGCGCGGCAAATGAGATCTGAAATGAAGAGATTTTTACACATAATGGCTCCGGTTGCGGTAGCTTGTATGTTGGTGGCAGGCACTGCAGACGGTCAGACAAAGGAGAAAAAGAAGCGGGTAGGGGCCATTTATGCCAGTTGGGGGTACAATACCGAGTGGTATACCCGGTCTACTATTAAGGTGAAGCAACCCTCGCTGGGCAACGATTATCAGATGGTGAAGGTGCAGGCGCAAGACCACCGCGGGTGGGATGAGGGCATTTTTAATATGGCGCTGACCATACCCCAATACAACTATCGCCTGGGTTATTACTTCAATGAGACGCAGGATCTGGCGTTCGAGATCAACTTTGACCATACCAAGTATATAGTCACAGACAACCAGAATATTCATATAAAGGGCACTATGGCCGGTGCGCCGGTGGACAAACAGGTAATGTTTGCTCAGTCGCTGGGGTCTTATTATTTCCTGAATAACGGAGCCAATTTCCTGTTGTTCAATCTTGTGAAGCGGGTAGGTCTGTACCGCACCGCCGATCGTAATCTGCAGGTGGACCTGACAGGCAAGGCGGGTATAGGTCCGCTGATACCGCATGTGCAGAACAGCCTTTTTGGTAAAGCCAACAATATGGGTTTTCAGATAGGCGGATGGAATACAGGTGTGGAAACAGCATTGAGGGTGACAGCTATGAAGTATGCCTATGTGGAGTTCTCGCAGAAGGTGGATTATGCCCGCTACAGCAATCTGAAGGTGTATGAAGGCCGGGCAAGGCAGGCGTTCGGCACGTATGAGCTGATATTGAGCGCAGGTGTGATACTGCCTACGAGCAAGAATAACCCATTGTTCACGCCGGCACTGGCACCTGTTGAAAAAACTGCGGAAAACTAAGGCGTTATCCCTTTTTATTTCTGCCATTAAGATGTAAATTGCACCGCAAAATCAACCAAAATGACTCAAATGTTCCTTGGCGCTTTCTACGATACGGTTAACCTCAGCGTAGGCCCGACACTTACTTATACATTTTTCTTCCTTCTGGCTATTGAGTTCCTGTATGTAAGTTTCAAGTACACCGGCAACTCTGACGATTCAGAAAAATAATTGCGACTGTGTCTGACAAGCCAATGAATATTGCTGATATCCGCATGGATTATATGCTTGCTGCCCTCGATGAGGAGACTGCGGGTACTGACCCGATAGCGTTTTTCAGTAAATGGTTCAAAGAAGCTGAGTCAGCCAGGATCACAGAGATCAACGCGATGACACTGGCCACTGCCGATGCGCAGAATAGGCCGCATGCGCGTATTGTTCTTTTGAAAGGCCTCGATGAGCGGGGCTTTGTTTTTTTTACCAACTACGATAGTGCCAAGGGGCAGCACATAGCTGAGAACCCCAACGTGTCGCTGCTCTTTTTCTGGAAGGAACTGGAGCGACAGGTGCGCATCGATGGTCGAATTGAAAAAGTGCCGGGCGAAGAGAGTGATATCTACTTTCATTCTCGCCCTGAGGGAAGCCGGCTTGGGGCATGGGCATCGCCACAGAGCCGGGAGATACCACACCGCAACATTCTGGAGTTGAACTACTCGAAGTATGAGGCTGAGTTTTCAGGTGTTCAGATACCAAGGCCTGCTCACTGGGGTGGATATATTGTGATACCCGAAAGAATAGAATTCTGGCAAGGTCGCAGTAGCCGTATGCACGACCGTATTCTCTTCAAACGTAACGGAGCTGCGTGGCACAGGTCGCGCCTGGCTCCGTAATATATCATCCTTATTTATTGCATGCTCGTGGTATAGCCACTTGTTGCGCTTATTCCAGTCTGTACACCGGATACCTCAGGTACTCCTGCTCAAAGTAGGGCGAGTTGCGATACACGAAGTCAAGCTGGGCTCCGCCGTCTTTGGCGAATTCAGGGTCTGCTTTTCTTTTCTCTTCCAGTTTTGCTTTTAGTGCTGGGTCTTTCTTCAGCATGTCGGCGGCAAGGTCTTCAAACACGTAGGCGCTGTAACCCTCTTTCTGTTGGAGGATGCCATCGAAATAGTTCCAGGCGAAGAACGCATCGGGTGCTGTAGGTTCTAATGTCTCGATGATATAGCGTTTAGCAGGTTGGCCCAGCCACACAATATAGTCACCCTGCGACACCGGGATCTTGGTTTTGTACGGCGTTGCTTTCACATTGTAATGCAGGTAGTGGCGTTCATAAGGACGTTTTACGGTCTCGTAGTTGTCTATGTGATAGGCTGTTACTTCCATGGTGCTGTCATAGTTCACGCGTTGCAGCTTCACGCCGTTGGTCCTGAGGCAGATGATGACCGGCGTCCATGCCTTTGGGATAATGTATGCTTTGGGTGCGGTGACTGATTGTGTGGGCGCGTAGTGGTTGTAGAACGGTATGCGACGTACAAACGGTTTGTTGCGGTCGTAGTACAGGCGGGGCAGTCCGCTTACGTCACTTGCCTTGTAGCCCGATTCGTAGCCATGAAAGGTAACCGTATCGGTTTGTGTTGTGTCTACTTTCCATTCCAGCGGAAAGACCTTTTGGGTCATCAGGTTTTTGCGGTCTGTTGCGCGCACCTTTTTGATAGTTGCAATATTCTCGCTGCCCAGTTTTATGATGCACTTCATCAGGTCGTATGTGGCCTTTACGCGTTCGTCGAAAGGTTTCAGCATGTGCGCCTCGGGTACGTAGGCAATGGTCTGGAAAAGTGCCGCATAACCGCTCAGGAAACGTGGTGACTCGTGGAATTCATGCCAGCCCTTTTCTGCAGAGTTGTTGAAGTCGTTGACATAGGGTACAAGGTTGTAGCCCATCTTTTTCATTTCGCTATATATAGCAGGCGTGAACGTCTTATACATGTAGTTGCCGGTCTCGCCACCCAGTTTGTCGTGTTGTGTGGCCAGCAGGGTCATAGTGTGCTGATAGTCGGCGCCATCGCTTACGTGGTTATCCAGCAGAATGTCGGGGTTCATACGAGAGAAGAGGTCGCACAGCCCAAGGGTCTCAGCTGCATCGCATTTTATGAAATCGCGGTTGAGGTCCAGATTGCGGGCATTCCCCCGGAATCCATAACTTTCGGGGCCGTTCTGGTTGGCGCGGCTGTAGCTGTTGCGGTTCAGCATGCCGCCGATGTTGAAAATAGGAACCACTAGCAATATGATATTGTCGGGCACTTTTATCTTTCCGGTTGCGGCATCGCGCAGCAACATCATAGACGCGTCTATACCGTCGGGTTCGCCGGCGTGTATGCCGTTGTTGATCATTATGACCAGCTTGCCGCTGTTCCTGATGTCGTCCTTCTCAAATTTACCATCATTGGTAAAGGCGATATAGCGGAGCGGATAGCCATTGTCGGCAGGACCCATTTCACCTATGCTGATGGTGCCGAACATGCCACCCAGTCGTTTGTAGAACTCGGTCATTTCGGCATAGGTAGCAGTTTGTTTACCGTTCGATCGCTCGAACGGGGTGATCAGCACCGTATCGGCAACGGCGGCCATAACAGACGTGGAAATTGCAACAGCAGACAGCAAAGTGAGCAGGAACCTTTTCATCGGACGTAAAGATAACGATAGGTGCGTAACGGATGGGCAAAAGGCGGACGGGGTAGGGTGGAAACATGTTATAATTGACAAAAAGTTATCTTTTTGCATTTCGGGCTATCCTGCTACATTCGCAGGCCAAAACAGAGAAGTGATGACCAGTTATGCACAGAGCGTGGCCGTGAGGCTGAACCTAAGAACGAATGATGTGACAGCGGTGCTGGAACTGCTTGCCGAAGGCGCAACGATTCCATTCATAGCCCGATACAGGAAGGATAAGACAGGTGCGCTTGATGAGGTGCAGATACAGAATATACAAGATGAGGCCGCCCGCCAGCAGGAGTTTGCCGAGCGGAAGGCGTTTATAGAAAAGACCATTACCGAGCAAGGTAAAATGACAGAAGAGTTGCAGGCAAAGATCAACGCGGCGACCACTGTTGCGGAACTGGAAGATCTTTATCTGCCATACAAGCCCAAACGCAAAACGAAGGCGCAGACCGCCCGGGAGAACGGATTGGAACCACTGGCAACATTATTGTTGGCGCAGGGCAATATCCATCCGCTTACCGAAGCTGCTGCTTTCGTGAATGAGCAGGTGAAGACGCCCGAGGAAGCGCTGCAAGGTGCCCGCGACATTATTGCAGAAATGGTGAACGAAGACGCGCGTGTGCGTGCGGGTATGAGGAGGCTTTTTGAAGAGAAGGCGGCGGTGCAAAGCAAGGTGCTGGCCGACAAAGAAACAGAGGGCGTTAAGTACAAAGATTATTTCGATTTTTCGGAGCCGGTGTCCAAGATACCATCGCACCGTATGCTTGCCATCATGCGCGGATTTATGGAGGGTGTGTTGCGACTGACCATTGCGCCGAGCGAAGAGGAGGCGCTGATGCTGATAGAAGAAGTATTTCTGAAGAGTAGTAACGAGGCAGGAGAGCAGGTGAAGAAGGCGATACGCGATTCTTACCGTCGCCTGTTGCAGGTGAGTCTGGAGAGCGAGTTCCGTATGGCGCTGAAAGTGAAGGCTGATGAGGAGGCGATCAATGTGTTTGCTGAGAACCTGCGTCAGTTGTTGTTGAGTTCTCCGCTGGGTAGCAAAAAATTGCTGGCTATAGATCCAGGGTACCGCACGGGCTGCAAGGTAGTGTGCCTTGATGAAAAGGGAACACTGCTTAAGACCGATCTGTTCTATATACACGAACCCGGTCGCCTTGCAGATGCGGAACACAGGGTGCGTGGGCTGGTGCAGAAGTATGAATCACAGGCAATAGCGATAGGTGATGGCACGGCAGGTCGCGAGACCGAACAGTTCATCAAGAAGCTGAATCTGGGTCTGCCTGTATTTTTGGTGAATGAGGACGGAGCGTCTATTTATTCTGCATCAGAGATAGCGCGGGAAGAGTTTCCCGATCAGGACATAACGGTGCGTGGCGCGGCCAGCATTGGACGCAGACTAATGGATCCGCTGGCAGAGTTGGTGAAGATTGATCCTAAGAGCATAGGAGTGGGACAGTATCAGCACGATGTGAATCAGGTGCGCCTGAAAGAAAGGTTGGATCAAACGGTGGTGAGCTGTGTGAACGCAGTGGGTGTGAATCTAAACACCGCCAGCAAACACCTGCTTGCTTATGTTAGTGGCATTGGTCCTACCATAGCCGGTAATATAGTTGCATACCGTGGCGAGATAGGGCGTTTTACTTCCCGCAATCAGTTGCTGAAGGTGCCGCGGCTCGGCGCAAAGGCATACGAGCAGTGTGCGGGCTTCCTGCGCATAAAAGACGGAGAAGACCCGCTGGATGCCAGCGCAGTGCACCCGGAGGCTTATGGTATTGTGAGCAAGATGGCAGCAGACCTGGGCGTGAAAGTAAAAGAGCTCGTGGGTAATGAATCGCTCATCAAGCAGATAGACGTGCGTAAGTACATTTCCGATGCTACCGGTATGCACACATTGCAGGACATACTGAACGAGCTGAAGAAGCCTGGCCTTGACCCGCGTAGCGAGGTGCGTCAGTTTGAGTTTGCGAATATCTATAGCATTGAAGATGTGCATGTAGGTATGATAGTGCCCGGCATAGTGACCAACCTTACCCGTTTTGGCGCGTTTGTGGACATAGGGGTGAAGCAGGATGGATTGGTGCATGTGTCTGAGATAGCGCACAAATACATTACTGACCCCGGAGAGGCATTGAAGCTGAACCAGGAAGTAATGGTGAAGGTGCTGGAGGTAGAATCGGCCCGAAAGCGCATAGCCCTTTCTATAAAGCAGACACAAGACCCGCCGGCGCAAAGGCAAGGTAAGCCCGCTGGTGGCAGGCGTGACAATACCAAACCTGCGCCCAAGGATGCGCCGGTGAGTATGAATGATGCGCTGAGTGCCTTGAAGAATAAATTCGGGAGGTAGTAATAAGTACTATTTATTAAGGTGTAGCGTTATATTGTTGTTGCATTTTTTCAACAACGGTATAACGCTATGAATTTGTACCCACTCCGTCTTTTGTTCCTTGCCACTGTTTGCGGCTCAGTTTCCGTGTTGGGTCAGGAAATTCCATACAAGCAGTTCACTGCAACACCCCTGTTGCTCAATCCGGCATTGGCGGGTTCGTTTGACGGAAATATTCGGGGGAATCTCGCGTACAGGAGACTGTGGACCGGAGCAGAGGCTCCCTTCTCCAGTGTGCATGCATCGGCCGATGCGCCGGTGTACACCGGCAGAAAGGGCGATTATTTCGGGGCCGGACTTGCTTTTACTCAGAGTAAGGCCGGAGATGGTATCCTTAATATTGTAAATGGGGTAGTAGGCGCATCTTATCATAAACGGTTTGGTTCTGATAGTGCACGGGCAAAAGGACAGGGCAGCGAGCTGGCAGTAGGGCTTCAGGGTAGTTACGCGCAGTATTACATGGATATGTCACGTATGTATTTTACAGGTCCACCAACTACTCTGCCATATGTGCTTGGCACTGGTAATTCGGTGAGTAGTTATTTGGTCAATGCAGGCATCACTTATTCAAGGTCTGTGAGTAAGGGGTTGGGGTTCGTGGTGGGCTTTAGTGCCTTTAATCTCAATGGGGCGGGAGATGCACTTTTGGAAAGACAGAGGTCGCTTGTGGGGCTTGATCGGAAATACACCTTCCTGGCTGGCGGCCACATAGCAGTCGGCGAGCGAATGTTGTTGCGGCCGGCTCTTGTATATGCTACGCGGGAAAGCAGCTACTTTAGGGTGCGGTATGTGGGCTATATCGTTGGTAATGAGTTCTTGTACGGGTTTACTCCAACATCTTCCATGTTTTTCGGATTGTGGTACAGCAAGGGCGATCTGATGACCGTAAGCGCGGGCTTAAAGAAAGGATCTGTCAGAGTAGGTTTGGCTTACGATTACAATATGTCGGCGTTGAATGCCGCCGCCAACGGTACCGGAGGTTTCGAAATTGCACTTACCTATATCAATCCATCGGTCAAAGCCCGGCAAAGGTATGTTCCGTGCGCCCGTTTTTGATTAATAAACAGGTTACGATAGTTATATTTGCTATTATAGCAAGTTATGTCCGATCACATTCCTATACTGCGAAAACTGGTACACTCGTTTGGAGAGGTGGACGATGTGGCCTTTGATGCGTTTGCTGCGCCGTGGACTGAAGTAAAGATAAAGCCGGCGTACGGGTGTAAGTCCCTAGTCTATCGATGTTCTCGATTGGTTCGCAGCGACCGGCCCATTATTTAACCGTTTAAATTTTTGTTATGCGAACCAACAAAAAGACAGCCCAACAAAGTGAAGGGGCAAATCTTCACAACCAGATCGGCGCACTAATCGACCAGCGCCAAAGAGCACTACTCGTTGTTGTAGACTGGATCAGAGACAGGGAAAGTGAGGACACTATACCCGACATTCCCTTAAGTGAAATACCGGGCGCAGTTGACGAAATACATCGCACCATCATCAAAAACCTTCCGATGCTGGTAACTGACATGAGCACAATATTCATTGCAGCTTCGAGATACTACCTTACCGAGGGGCTTCATGACGATGTCGGCATTCTGGCATTGGAATCGCAGCACTCCGCTATCCGGTTCTTTGAACGGTTAATGACATTGCAGGTAAAATCATAAATTCAGAAAGGGGGTATTTTCCCCCTTTCCTATTTCAAAAAAAATAGATACTATTGCAGTTCACCAAAAAATATCTAACCATGAGTAAGACAAGCATTTTATTATTAGCACTATCACTTACATTTTCTAGTTGCGTAAAAGGGCCAAAGGGTGATACGGGACCGCAGGGACCCGCCGGCACAAATGGTGTGAACGGCACAAATGGTAACGCCAACGTAAAAACAGGAACGGCAACAATTCTGCCAGGAGATTGGGGTTTTGATGGATCAACCGGCCTCAACACTGTTGATATCTCATATGCCGCGATAACAGCTGATATTGTCTCTACAGGAACGGTGTCAGTATTCTTCACAAATACTAGCGGGAATTGGGTAGGTCTTCCTTACACAATTTGGGGAAGTCCAAGTGTTACAATTAACTACGCATATAAGGTTGGCCTAGTTTCATTATCTGTGCAGAATACGAACCTTACCGCTCAGGGTTTGTCCATTCAAGTAAAAATAGTTGCTATTAGCTCAGCGCAAATGAAAGCGAATCCAAAAGCGAATTGGAAAGACTATAACGAGGTTATGGCGATTGTCAACAACGCTCAAGAAATACACCCAAATCAATAGATATATCTCCAAAGAGATTATCCACAATTTCCCGTCAAGGAATACCCCCTTTTCAGTAAAATACTAACGTTGCAGTGTGGAGCTGCAAACAGAAGTATGGACACCTGAAAAGGGGTTTATTCATTGCATTTTTCGCCGCATGCACTGGCATGGGGCTATAGTTGTTTCTGTAGAAATGTGGAAGAGTAGCAAGGTTGGTGATCTGGACAACGACTTCACTACCTTCAGAGCCGGTGTGTACATGCAGCTGCAAGGCGAAGAGTACAAGATCATACAGCCCAGGAGCAACCCATACAGTAATAGTTTTTGGCAACACCTGGAAAGACAACTTTCCAACACAATTCTAGTGAACGAATAAGTAAAAGAGCAGCAACTACTAGATATCTAAAGATGCAAAAACGTCTTCTATTTTGGGTCTTCTTTGTGCTTCTTTATCATCAACCCAAACCAACCTACAAAACCGACAATTGCGAAAATCCATCCACTGACCTTGAAGTTACTTTCGTACCTCGAAATATCTGCTATGTTGTCTTTCAACGTATCTATAGTGAGACTATCATAACGTACTTCAGCCATTTTTAAACCAATCTTTTTTCTATTTTCTTTGAGTGATATATAATGCCGGTTGATAGTATCTTTCACTCGTTTCGATATATTTTCAGGGGCAATATTTTTATAGGGGGCTACTTCATTCTTTAGAGATATATATTCCTTATTCAGTTCAT
>JACSRV010000223.1 GCA_014879545.1 Chitinophagaceae bacterium
AGCAGGAGGGGGAAAACTCGAATGAGCGCTTTGTTGCGCATGTGCGTTTTGTCTGAATCACGGATTAAAGGATTTCACGGAATGACTCGTCCTGAAAAAAGTTGACAGATTTTAAAGATAGTCCTGAAGAGAATGGGTGGTTCGACGAGGCTCACCATGACATTTTATTATTGGAAGTTGCGGGTGTGCTGGGTAAATATGCGGGTCAAGGTGTGATGACTCCCCGCGAAGGGCGGGTGACTCATCACGGACAGAAATTGTAATTACCTAACAAGTTTCTGAAATTTGAAAGTAGATCACAACCGTTGATATTCCCATTGTGGGTTACCTTTCACGCCGCTGCTGTTATAAAACCCCGTAAAATGTAGTTTGTAATAGACACCCGAAGCATCGCGGATAATGTAGTTGAAATTTGGCCTTATTGAGTACTTAGTGCCGTTAAACGATTTCCAATCATACCCTATGACACTAATATCCGTAGATAGTTTATCAACCATTACCGAGCTGAAGTTAATTTCGGAAAATTGAAGCACTGAATCAATGTATGCATGTGTGTTGTTCCTGTTGAGCAGGCAGCCTGTCACAAGGTATGGAGTGGGTGGTGTAACATCATAAAACATATAGGTGTATTGGGTGAATACAATGTCCCACTCTGCTTTAAGAGGTTCAATCACGACCTGTTCCTTCGACGTAAGCGAAAGGAAGGAAAGATTGTATGAAGTGTCTTTTGAAATGGTTAGGGTGGTTTCTTCTGTACTGGCCAGTGTCGCCAACCGTACTAAATAGTTACTTTTATCAACAGACAAAAATTGTATTTTGGAAAAACCGAGATGTTGGCCTATTTCGTTGAAGCCCCTATCAATAATGAATACAGGTTTGGCACTCCGCCAATCCCCTATAGCAAGGCTGTCTAAACTGCCAGTATAAGAATCACACCTTTTTTTAACGCTGAACCCTGTAGTGTCTGTCGCAGAAACAGAAGCAAAATCTGTTTTCCCGGTATTGAGCGCGAACATTGATTTCGCGCTGTTTAGTATGATATGGTAGCCGGAAGGAGATGTTTCAAAACCAATGTCCCATTTGGTTTTCTCATTTTGTCCAACGGCGGTATTATTCTTCAAACTGAAATATACTTGGTACTTATAAGTAGCGTCCATGTTCACATCAGCTTTTGAAACATTGCCAGATTGATGAGGGGCAATAGGTAATTCTTTCTTCACACAGCTGGTCAGAGCAGCTGCTACAAACAAAAAACGGAACATGGCTCGTTGTACAGGCGGTGATATCATTGTTTGGAGATGTTTATATCTGTTTTAACGAAAAAATACCTTCCTGTACCAATAGACACAGTGTTGTCTGCGGATGAGTGGGCAGCACCTGTTTGGTTTCCTGCTATATTTTTAACGTCGAAGAGGTTTTTGCACCCGACAGACAGGTTTACTCGTTTGCCGAATAGCTGTTTGGATGTCGTTATGTCGGCGGTGTGGTAGCCGTTCATAAATGCCTGAAGCACTCCACCATTGCCATCAACTATGTATGTAAGGAAGCGGCCCGTGTATTTGTAAAAAAGCGCGGTTGAAATGCCATATTTTTTTACAGCATACATAACGCTGCCCCTTGCCTCCGGCGAATAGCTGAAACTTGGTATTGAATTTGTTATAGACAAGACGTTGTAAGTCCCTGTATAAGTGCCGCCTAGAGAAAATGACAGCGACTTCACAGAAATGTCGGCACTTATTTGCGCGCCTTTGGTACGGTACCTGCCGATATTGACATACGTATATTCGTTTGCTGCACCATTAATAACAGTTGCGAGGGAAATGAGGTTTTTGATATCATTGTAAAATGACGAGGCACTTACTCTGTATTGCATATTCTTGTGCCGCCCACTATATACTACTGAGGTACTGTAGTTATTTGAATATTCTGCTTTCAGGTTGGTATTGCCATGAATATTATGATTGATATCCACAAAGTCGAAATACAGTTCCTTTAAGCCAGGCTGGCGGAACCCTTTGGCGTAAGAGGCACGAAATGTCCAATTATTGCCTGCTTTATACATCAGGTTCAGTGAAGGGACCAAAGGGGCATTATAGCTGGTGTTATACCCATAACGCGCACCGGGGCGGATTGTGAACCCGGAAAACGGTTTATACTCAGCGCTGGCGAATAGTGCGTAATTGCCCATTTGCTGTTTCCGCTCTTGTATTTGTGTACTATTTGCAAGCTGGATATTAATGTCATAGCCAATTTCATAATTGAGTTTATTGTCTTTTACAGTAGCAGAGAATGTACCCCTGCTGTTAGCCTCATTATATTTCGATGTGTCTTGCGTTTCGGGGTCTATCTCCTCTTTGAGGGTTGTGAGGTTGGTGGCGTATTCGTTCTTTATACGTTTATAAGCGTTAAAGGCAGCCAGTATATTTATCCGTTTGTTCCTTGCAACTTCCCCGTTTAAAAAAATGGCATTGTCTTTCCTGTAAGTGTGAAAGTAATTGTCAAACGCCATTTCATTGTATGGCAACTGTGGCGCACCTCTTCCGGTTATTTTCTCATAAAAATAGTTCCCTTTGTAATTAACTGACAATTTCCGGACGGTTAACGTGTACTGGGCAGTGCTGGAATACTGCTCGCGAGGTTTCCATAAATGGGTGCGGCCACTATCCGCAGGCAGCGATTTAAAGTCGAAAAAAGAAGGTTTATCTACAGGGTTCCAGCCACCAAAGAAATTCCTGCCACCATCTATAACAAGCGCGTGTTTGCCTTTTCGGGCACCTGCGTGGATATTCGTGTTGTATGTGCCGATACTTTCGTAGTAAGTACTAAGTCCCGCTTCCATGTTGTTTTTTGGCGTTTTGCGAGTTATGAGGTTCACTGTGCCAGCAATGGCATCTGAACCATACGATACAGACATCGGCCCTGTAATGATTTCTATCCGTTCAATGTTCACAAGGTTAATTTGAGTAAGGTCGACAGAGCCGTTTTGTTTACCCACGACGGGGACACCGTCAATCAGTATTTTCGCATCAGCACCATATGCTCTACTACCTTGCATATTCATGCCTGTGCCAAATATGGGATCCTGCGACAGGCGTATATCCAGTTGGTTGGTTAGCACATCCCGCAGGTTTTGGGCAGCCATAGCATCTATCTTTTTTCGGTCAATGACTTCTATCTTCTGCACAGCATTTGCCCTTTGGTTTGACATATATTGCCCGGTAACGACCACTTCATCCATTGCCTGCGGCATATGGAGCTTGCTGTTTATCCCGGAAGTGTCCTGTTGTGCTTTCGCCAAATAGCCACAGAGGGTGCTGGTACATATTATTGCCGTAAAATGCTTGAGGTGCATATGTGTCAGTTTTGGCAGTAAACAAAATATTCTTCGTATTCCAGTTTATCATTCCCCTGCACCAGCAGGCATAATAGTGAGGGAAGTTCATTGATGCTGTATATCATTGTTACTGTTTGGGCAGCGGTTGATACAAATATCATTTTGCGGTCACGGCAGGTATAATACCCATACTTTTCATAAAGGCTGTTGATTTAGTGGGTGTATGCATAAAACTGCTTTGGTGTAAACGCCACTACAATATTGCCTAATACTACCTGTATTGGTTTGCAGCTATTGCAACGCATTACATTTCCTTCTGGTGTTTCTTTTAGCTTCGTATAGTTGCACATATCCAATCAGGCAAGTTCGTGAACAATAAATGCGATAATAATAGGTAGCAGCCCCGCCGCGATAAGCCATTTACCTCGCCCGGAAATGCCGTGCTTGCCCTTGAGAATAAAGAGGCCGGTGACGTTTAGCACAATAAGGAATACCGCAAAAAAATCTGCCATCCATTTCCATCCTTTCACGCTGTTGCGGTGCAGCAGGTTTGAATGATAGAATACAGGCCGCCTTGCCACTCTTTCGTATAAACCTTTATGCTCCGTGAAATTCACATGAAAGGAGGCGTTATCGTAATATACTTTTACTTGCCCGGGTGTCGGTACATCAAAAACTTTATACTTGGTTTCACCCACTAATTTTCCAAGACTTTCCACTACTGTTTTATCAACTGATGCCGGGTTTAGTGCGGGGCTTATCGGCACTGCTTGTTTCGTAATAATGAAATCGGGGTTCCATTCGTCAATATGGTTCAATGCCAGTCCCGACAAACAATACACGACAATGAGCGTTGAAAAAAAATAGCCTAGATCGCGGTGGGTGGCAATATTCAGCCTTCGTATTTTAGTTGATACCTTTGTTGCCATTCTTATTTTGTTACAACCGCTTTTGTTATTTTTTCGGCGTACTCGGTGGCTATGCCTATTACCCAATTTTCTACATTTTTGTCAGGCAATATCGCATCAGCCACGTAGGTAACTTTTTCTTTTGAGCCATTTATTTTGGCAATGCCATCACCAATTATTTTTACCTGAAACATTTCATCATGGGCTACAAGTACCGGCACTACAATGGCTGATTTCGTATCTTTAAGTGCACGTTTTATTGCCACAGTGGTAGAGTCTGGGTTATAGTTTGCAACATGCCCACACCAGCCATATGAGTAACTTTTGATGCCGGTATTCTGTTGTACAAATGCCCCTACTTTGTTCAGCAGCGCAGTCCATTCTGTGTTATAAGTATGGTCACCATAGGCTATCAGCACCAGTCCTTCTTCCTTAGCATTTTTTGTAAGCGCAGCAGCCCTCCTTAAGATGTTTTTTTGCAGCACATCTGTAAAGTCAAGCAATGGGGCAATGTGTACATTGGCGTTGGGCTTGTAGCGTTCTATTTTTTCTATTTTCAGTGTTTCCATTGATTGGGGGTCCTCCTTCTGCCCCACAATGGTGGGGATGTCATCGAAGGAGTGAGTACTTACGGTAAGGAATACGGGTACGATAATTACATCAGAGTATCCTTCCTTATCAAATTCTTTCAGGCGTGTGGCGATGGAGGGTTCGGTATATTCCATAAAGGCAGTTTTTATGCCCTGTACTTTTCCCGTACTCATTATAGAGTCCGTTACACGCTTTTCGAGGTCGAGCAAGGCATTCCTCCATGTCTCGGAGCGGGAACCGTGATTTACAAACAATACTGCTGTTTTCTGTACTCCGATTTTTTTTGTACCCTGTCCTTCCCCGTTGCCGTGGTTACACCCCCAGCATGTAAGCAGTATAAATGCAAGTAACTGTAAGCTTTGCGCAAATTTTATTTTATTGTTCATTGTTGTTTTGATTGTTAGTGGTGTGGAAAATAGTATGGGAAAGGGTGTTTAGGCTTATCGGATTACCAAGCGTTGTTGCGCGCGTGCCTCGCCTGTTGCCACAGATACAATGTAAATACCTGAAAGCAATGATTGCGTGGGGATGCGAAGTTGCTGCAACCCCTGTTGCGCAGCTATGTTGCTTGCAAATACTGTCCTTCCCGAAATATCAGATACAGTAACAGAAACAGCCCCATCCGCACTGTAAAGTACATATACATCCTGCCCGTTTGCGGGGTTGGGGTAGAGTGCAATGCTGATGGTTTTTTGTCCGTTGCCTATGGCTATGCCGGTTTCTGTATATAATTTCTCTTTAGTGAAAATATGGTTGCCGGTGGCACTGCCGCCAAAGCCGGTATATATCATCTTCCATATATCGCCGCTAACGGTTTTTACAAAATACACGGTAGAGTCCTTTATGCTGTAACCTGTTCCGGTAAAGGTTTTCCAGTCATAACCGATTGTATTGATGGGTGTAACAAAGGTACCTGTGCCATATGCCGTGAATGTTGTTTTATCGGCAAGGGCGGTGAATTTTGCTATTTCAACACCTTTATTCGCCAATAGGCCTGTTACTGTGTATGGGCCAGGTATAAGTGCGGTATATTGGGAGAACAACAAATCCCAGTTTGCTGATGCTGGTTCGCGGTCAACAGCGGCATTGCTTTGCAAAGAGTAGTAGCCGAAGTTTTTGCCTGAATAGGTGGTTTTATTGAGTGTAGCGTTTTGAAGGCCGCTTCCATCTATATTTGCATATTTAAAAGTATAGACGCTGCCCGTAAGCGATTGTACCCACAATTTTTTGAAGTCGCCATTGGCGAGTTTTATTATATAGAGCGAATCACCGGTAACAATGTGAGTCGTCATGTTATATAAACCCCAATCAAGGTCGCTTGGATTTGATGGGTCTGCGTACCTGCCCATAGCACCTTCGCTCCATGATGTGTCTGAGTTCCACCGGGCAGACCAGGTGCTTATCCCCGTTGTGTCGACCGTGGCCCAGCCCGATGTGTCGGCGTTTGGGTATTTCCAAAGTGTTGTTCCCGTTATAGAATTGATAAGGATGGTAGACCCAAAGCCCGAGGCATCAAACGCTAGATCCCAGTTGTTTTTGGCTGCTGTTCCTTGGTCGTCGTTTTCAAGGCTGTACCATACCTGGTTTGCGTAGGTAGCGCCTGTGGATACGGTATCGGTAATGACCTGTGCATGTGTGCCCGTAGCCAAGGCGATGGAAAGTACTGCAAGTGCTGCTTTTTTCATTTTGATATTTTTATTGTGTGATATTATTAATGTCGTTATTAGGATGGTGGCCGTCCCCGCGTGTTTTGCGCAAATCACAACCTTCTTGCTCCCGGCTGTTCATCGCACGAATGAAGCGGAGAGGCACACCATTGGCTTCTGTAGTTGTTAACTACAATTCCTTTCTAAATAATTTAATTGATTGTATCAGCCACATAACTGCGGCTTGGCGGGAGCAAGAATAGGGTGCAAATGTAGTGTTGTGTTTTTTCTCCGGTTTTAATAAACGGGAAAAGAATTTACTTATTCAGGAAAGAAAATAATGCAATTGCAGTGCTGTTAGTTTAAAAAAGGAAGTTGATAGTGTTTTTTTAATCATTCCCCAAAGTTGACAGCAACACGGTCTTTGGGTAAGACTCTGTTGTTGGCGCAAAAGGTTCTATCTGTCGGAGAATTCCCTCTTCGAGATAATTCGCCACTGAACGAGCGTAAACAGATCAGAACTAAGACAGAAGTATAGGGAGTTGCAACACTGGCCGGCAACTTTAAAGGATTTCACGGAATGACTCGTCCTAAAAAAAGTTGACAGTTTTTAAAGATAGTCCTGCGGAGAACGGGTGGTTCGACGAGGCTCACCATCACATTTTAGAATTGGAAGTTACCGGTGCGCTGTGCAAATATGCGGGTCAAGGAGCAGCGAGTAATTTCGTAGTAAGTTCATCCTACCTAAAACAAAAATGCCTTCGCGAAAGCGAAGGCTTTCATTCTTAGACGTGAACGCGCTTGACATTTTATCGAACCAGCTTAATGA
>JACSRV010000227.1 GCA_014879545.1 Chitinophagaceae bacterium
ATTTAGTACTTCGTTCATAAAACCAATAAAATTAAAAATATGAAAAAGCTGATCACAACCTGCGCTATACTGGCAACTGCAACAGCCGCGACATTTGCGCAATCAAAAGCTACAATGAAATCAACTGCACCGAAAGCAGCAACAGCCACATCGGCTGCGGCAGCAAAAAGTGGCCCTACTCCCGAGCAACTTGCTGAAAGAAGCGCAAAAACAATGCAGGCGCAATTGGGATTGTCTGCAGAAGAATACAAAGGTGTGTACGAAGCAGAGCTTTCTTACCAGAAAGATCTGAAAACTGCTAAAGAATCTGGATACGAGCCGGGTCCTGGTCAAACAATGCAAATGGGCATGACAAAAGATCAGCGCATCAAGAGTGTGCTTACTGCTGACCACTACTCAAAATACGAGGCTGCAAAGAGCGGTAAATAATTAAATAATCAAACTATACAGCCCGAACGGAAAACCGTTCGGGTTTTTTTATTCACTAAACCGCCCGGTTGTATTCTGGTCTTGAATTGTCTCTTTACTTTTGACCCAGATATGGCAAGTAAATTTTCCTACAACGAACTTTCCCGTTTCACGCAGTCTGTTTTCAAAGCGATTGGCTGTAGCGATTCCGATGCAAACAATGCGACGAGTGTATTGTTGTCGGCCGACCTCAGAGGCATCGATAGCCATGGCATTGCCAGACTCGTTGGATACGTGCGTCTATGGGAAGCTAAAAGAATAAACGCCACCCCCGACATCCGGATAGTGCATGAAAGCCCATCTACCGCTGTTGTGGATGGTGACGCCGGTCTTGGGTTGGTGGTCGCCCCCTTCGCAATGCAGGTGGCCATCGACAAGGCAAAAACCGCAGGCACAGGCTGGGTTAGTGTGCGCAACAGCAACCACTATGGCATTGCAGGCTTCCACGCCATGATGGCACTGGAGCATGATATGATCGGGATATCTATGACCAATGCAAGTGCCCTGGTGGCACCCACATTCTCCATAGAAAGAATGTTGGGAACCAATCCTATTGCGGTTGCTATTCCGGGAGGTACGCAACCTCCATTCGTTGCTGACTTTGCGACAACAACCGCTGCAAACGGCAAACTCGAGATCCTTCAAAGAAAGAACGGCGACGCGCCCATAGGCTGGGTGCAAGACAAAGACGGCAACTCATCTACTGATGCAAATGCACTGAAAAAGCAAGGCGCTCTTTTGCCGCTCGGTAGCGACCGCGACCACGGCAGTCACAAAGGGTATGCGCTGGGAAGCATCGTAGATATATTCTCAGCCGTCCTGAGTGGCGCCAGCTACGGACCTTGGGCACCACCGTTCCCGGCCTATGTACCTATGCCCGAAAATATGCCCGGTCAAGGCCTTGGTCACTTCTTCGGAGCTATGAGGATTGACGCGTTCAGAACTGCCGAAGAGTTTAAAGAACACATGGACACCTGGATCACTCGTTTCAGAAATGCAACACCTGCTCCCGGACACGAAAAGGTTCTTATACCAGGCGACCCGGAACGAGAGATGGAAGCAATTCGAATCACTGAAGGAATCCCTGTTGTAGATAGTGTGGTGGAAGAAATAACGGCACTTGCACAAAAATTGGGAGTCTCGGCACCTAAGGCAATGGCACATTAATTATCACACACAGTACTAAACTGAATTCTCATGGTCGCCCGGACTTCATTTTTTGCGCTTCTTTTCTTTTCATCGGCCGCCGGCTTCGGTCAGAGTACCACTGCACCTTCGTACCCAAAAGGATATTTCCGCAACCCGCTCTCCATACCTATCACATTGGCCGGCAATTTTGGTGAGTGCCGCCCCGGCCATTTCCATAGTGGTATTGACTTGCGTACAAATGGAGTAGAGAATCTACCGGTCTTTGCTGCTGCCGATGGATACATTTCCCGTATCAAAACCGAGAAAGGTGGATTCGGTCATGCCATTTACATTACCCACCCAAATGGATATACTACACTTTATGCCCACCTGAACAAATTCTATGCACCACTACAAAAACACCTCAGGAAGGCGCAATATGAAAAAGAAAAGTGGGACCTTGATATCTCGTTCACTCCCGATAAGTTTCCTGTCAAAAAGGGGCAGCAGATAGCATTCTCCGGTAATACCGGCGCATCTGCAGCACCACACCTGCACTTTGAGATACGCGACTCCAAAACCGAACATCCTTTAAACCCTCAGCTTTTCGGCTTTGAGGTAAAAGACACAAAACCACCTGTAATATCAGAAATAGCTTTCTACCGAGGAAACATATTTGACCGCGATGTAGTATCGTTTACCCTGGCAAAAAAAGGTGATGCTTATAAACCCGTCCGCTCCGGCAACAATGCGTTCCCTGTTTCCGGCGACACCGTTGAAGTCCCCGCCGGAAAGATCGGTCTCGGATTCACTTGCGATGACTTTCAGGAAGGCAGCGACAATACTATCACCTTCCGTTCGGCAGAACTAAAGATAGACAATGCGCTCACTTCCTCCGTCTTCATGGACGATATTGGCTATGACGTATCGCGGTACCTGCACGGCTATACCGACTATTACGCCCGACAGAAATTCAACAAATGGATACAGTTGATGTTCAGGCAACCGGGCAATAAACTTCCCGGCGTCTACGCATCTCCCTTACCTGAATATGGCAAATTCAACATTGTCCCCGGCGAAGTAAAAGAACTGACACTGACTCTTACAGACAATAGCGATAACCGCTCCCATGTACGGCTTTTCATCAAAGGGCGCGAGTCTGAAATCGTAAGCCGTAACGAACGCGGATGCAAGCCTTTTTACTACGAGCGAACAAATGAACATTCTGCTTCTAACATCCGCTTCTCGGTAGATGACCGTCAACTATATGACGACATATGCATTTCGGTCAGCTCAGAACCAGGCGACCTTTCGGACAGGTTTCAGATGCACTACCCCTTTGTTCCGCTTCATCACTATACAGACCTGCAGATAAAGAGCAACCGTCCGCTGAGCGAAGACCTCCGCTCAAAAGTAGTTTTGATGTACAACGACGGCAAAAAAGACGATGCAAAATCGGCCCAGCCTATCGACAATACGTGGTATAAAGCATCAGTCCGGAATTTCGGCAACTATTGGTTGGACATCGACACAATCCCACCGGTTATTCGTCCGCTACACAAGAACGGTGCCAACCTTTCGCGTGCTGCCAAGATCTCGTTCGTCATCAAGGATGCAACCACATCGGTGCGTACGTTTCGCGGAACCATTGACGGTAAATGGGTTTGTTTTGAACAGCATGGTTCAGATTTCTTTTACGAATTTGATGAGTACTGCGAAAAGGGTCGACACGAACTCGAAATGACCGCCGAAGACGAAAACGGAAACAAAGCAGTGGTAAAGACCACCTTCATCCGCTAGCCGACGAATACAAGCTGATCAAAACAACCTTGCTGATAATCTCGTTTGAGTACGTGTAGCAATTTGCCTGTGCCATTTTTTCATGACTCAAATGATCCGTTCGCAAAAAATTGGCAGTTCACAAGCCTGTTCCTGCCACCTGCAAAGCGCCAAAAGTTAAGAGTCTCTTACAATGTCGGCCGGCCTACCATACCTGCAAGTTTTTAACAATGTTATAATAGCAACAGGCAATATTTTTGATGTCAGATTGTGGACATTAAAAACTTAAATAGCTATGAGATCCAGACTATTTCCGGTGATTGCCACTGCTTCAATAACCTCAATTGTTACGTTGTTTGCCGCATCACGCCTCATGACGTCCAATAACGGATTCCTTCTTCCGGAGACAAACCGACCACTACCCGTTAACCACGTAAACTACAGTGGTACCGCATCAGCAGCGCCACCGGCCAGCTTCGAAATAGCTGCTGAGTCGTCGGTCAAAGCAGTGGTGCATATCAAAACAGCTACACAGGCAAAGATCATTACTGATAACAGCATGGGTGACGTCTTCAGCCAACTTTTTGGTCAGCGTCAATACTACATTCCATCACAACAGGGTTCGGGTTCGGGCGTTGTGATTTCGCCCGACGGATACATCGTAACCAACAACCATGTGGTAGCTGACGCCAGCGATGTTACCGTAACATTCAACGACCGCTACACTGCAAAAGCAAAGGTAATTGGCGCCGACCCCTCTACTGACATTGCTGTATTGAAAGTAGATGGCGATTCTGAAATGCCGTTCATGGAATTCGGAAATTCAGACGATGTGAAACTCGGTCAATGGGTATTGGCCGTTGGCTTCCCGCTCAACCTCGACGCTACAGTTACCGCTGGGATTGTCAGCGCAAAAGGACGCTCACTGGGTGTAAATAAACAACGTTCCGTAGCCGCAATTGAATCATTCATTCAGACCGATGCGGCTGTAAACCCCGGCAACAGTGGAGGCGCTCTCGTCAACACTACCGGCCAACTCGTAGGTATCAACTCAGCTATCGCTTCGCCAACCGGATCATACGCCGGATACTCGTACGCCATACCTGCCAATATCGTGCGCAAGGTGGTGAATGACCTAATGAAATACGGTGCAGTGCAGAGAGCCTACATGGGTGTGGAATACCTCGACAGCAGGAGCGCATCACCTGAAGACGCCAGCCGCGTAGGGCTCGACAAAACCGAAGGTGTTTACATCACCGATGTGCGTCCGAATAGCGGTGCCGCCAAGGCTGGTTTACGTAAAGGCGACTTTATTACTCACATAAACGGAGCGCCGGTAAACAATCAGGCCGACATTCAGGGGCAGATCGCACGCTTCCGCCCCGGCGACAATATCAATGTCATGTATAACAGAGGCGGAAGATCGTTGTCAGCATCGGTGTTACTGACAAATCTCAACGGCACTACCGACATACTTAAAGGTAATGCTTCCGGCCGCCTGTTGGGCGCATCCTTCCGGCCTGTCACTTCATCTGAAAAGGCAAGTTATGGTATTGACCGCGGCATTGTCGTTACCGACCCCGGAACCGGATCATTCGCAAAACAGACCCAAATGCAGAAAGGATTCGTCATTACAGCCATCAACAACAGCCCCGTTGGTTCCGTTGCCGACCTGCAACAGATATTATCAGGATCCGGCAATGTCCAGATAGCAGGGTTCTACCCCGGCATCCAGGGCATGTACTATTATGGACTGAATAACAAAGGATCAGAATAGTCCCTCTTAAATAGTTACTACATAAAAACGAGGTCCTCAACGACCTCGTTTATTATTTACTCTGATCTATCATACAAAAACAGAAATTCCCCATTGGTTCACTGTCCGACAGCGCCTTTGGGGAAGATTCTTAAACCTATTCGGTTACATTAATCTATAACAATTATTGTGCCAGATCTTCACCGGCTATCTCATCTGTAAAGTGAGTACCTGCATCTTCCTCTACGGTCACTGACGCATCTGACTCCCCACCGGGAGTCCACTCAACAATAAAATTATTTCGGCCAGTACCAATAAGGATACCGAGATACTTCTGCTGGATCAATTCGAGCATAGCAAGGAACGTGAATATAGCATGTATCCTGCTCTCACACACTGCAAACAACATTTCAAACGGCACACGCTTTTTCTCCTCCATGTGGGCGATCAGAAACGTACGCTGCCCCTCAAGACTGTAGTTATATTTTACAACCACGTGCTGAGGTTTGGCATTCCGCTCATTAAACCGTTTGATCACCTTTTCATATGCCTGAAGCAGCTTGTACATGGTCACAGTCTGGATCTCAGTTCCCTCAGAAGCCGTATCCGTAATGTTCTCCATCTCCTGCTTGATGTTGCCGCGTTTCAGTTGCATCTGCCGCTCAGCCTCCATCAATGCCATTACCTCAGACGCTTCTTTGAAGCGCTTGTATTCAAGTATCTTATCAACCAGTTCCTGCCTCGGGTCTATTTCATTTCCCTGAGCATCCACCTCGCGACGAGGGAGCAACATCCTCGCTTTGATACGCATCAGCGTTGATACGAACAGGATAAACTCACTGGCCAATTCAATGTTCAGACTCTCCAACGAATGGATGTAACCCAAAAAATCATTGGTCAGCTTTGCTATGGGTATGTTGTATATGTCCAGCTCATCCCTTTCTATAAAGAAAAGAAGGAGATCGAATGGGCCCTCAAACTGGGGGAGCTTTATCTGGTAGCTGGCTGACATTTAAACAATTGAATATCCTGACAAATTCATTCAAAAATAACTTTTTATGCCGAACATTTTGGCAAAGGATTTACCCCACCCTTTCAAAACTTATACCCTACGCCAAATGTAAGTACCTGCTTCCACTGTACCCAGCCAAGGTCAGCACCCGGTTCGTTCTTTTGCAGTACTGCCCCGGTCGTCTTATCTACGTAAGTAGGAACATAAGGGAAGTTATTATCATATACGATCGTTGCCCCAACTGTTACATTAAAGAACTTGGAAATTTTCCAGGAAAACAAATTATCAAACAGGATATTTATATTCCCGGGATTGTCTCGCTTCACAACCGTACCGGTACTATCCTTGGTATCCTTTGCCAGATAGTTTGAATATAGGTCCAACCTGGTCTTGAACACCATATTCGGGCGGATATTGATCACATAACGCCCCGAAAAATAAGCACCCAATTGGAATACATTGCTTTTGTCGTATGGAATACCAAACGCCCCTTGTGGACTCATCCTTGTATAAAAAGGATCTGCTGCGATCATCCTTGCAGCTATCGGCGACAAGAATAAAGTCACGTCACTTCCCTTTCTGAATTCAAGACCAACTGCTGTTGTAAAAAAAGCAGGCGACAAGAATTTTGACGTTGAAACACTATCCCAGTTTGGAAGGGAATAGTCATACCCCTTCGTAAACTGCGACTTGAAGTTGAACAATCCCGTCACGTAAAAATTGGAACCTGTGTCCAGAAGTTTACCATACTTCGTAGTGAAGTCTATACGGTCGTCGGTCTTACGAGGTATAAAACCCGTTGAATAGTTATAGGTAAGACCATAAGTCATATCAAGGTTCGATGTCCATACATCCCTATGATTCAGGTAGTCCAACTTACCGCTGAAGATTCCATTGATCAACATTGACCCCAACTCTCCGCCGGCAGCCCAGTTATGCAAAAAACCGCCGTTAGTACCTATGCTCAAAACACCTGTTTTTATCCATGCAACGGTGTCAAGATTCGTTGTCTGCAACTGCTTACGCACGTCATCAACCTTTTCTACCTGACTAAAAGCACCGAAAGACGCGCAGATCCCCGAGAGCAACAATAATATTCTCTTCTTCATAATATATATTATATTTTATTTTTTT
>JACSRV010000045.1 GCA_014879545.1 Chitinophagaceae bacterium
TTCCCCTCCTGCTAAGCCTGCCTGACCGGTAGGCAGGGAGGGGATAGGGGTGGTTGTCGTGCGCCCGCCTACCAACGTAGGTAGGTTCCGACAACCCACACTTCCCCCCACAAAGCGCTCATTCGACCTCACCCTCTCCCTCGGAGAGGGCCGGGGAGAGGTTTCTATGACACTACAGAAAACGCACTATCATAAAAACTCACCATCCTCCAATTCAAAAAACCGTCTGACATTTGTGCCAAACCTAAAAAACCTATATCATGCAAAACGAAAAGAAACACCAGGCAAAAACCCTCTTCTTCCAGTCAGGACTCAACAACAGCCAGATCGCTTCCTTATTAAACGTCAGCCGCCGCAGCATATCCACATGGGTCAAAGAGGGCGACTGGAATCGTCTCAAACAATCAGCAAAATACCTGCCGTCCATGCTCGCCGAGAACTGTTATCACATTATCGGCCACCTTACGGAAAGTTATTTGTCCGAAAGTCGCATGACCAACCCCATCAAATTCAAAGAAATTGAAGGCCTGCACCGACTCACCCTCACAGCTAAAAAGCTGCAGAACCGCTGCACCCTTAACGAAAACATGGAACTCTTCGGCTACTTCATGGAAATGGTCTCGCACCGCGATCCCGAACTCGCACGCAGCATACACCCATACATCGATGAATTTATTTCGGCACGCGCCTCTGTTTACACCCAGCACATTCAGCCCGATACTTTTAATTCCATGGGAAGGATCCCCGTCCCCGAAGTCGACAACACCGAAGCACAGCTCGACCGTCAGGAACAGTACCTCAGTGACCCCGACATTATCGAGGCCTACAAACAATGGGGCATCCCCCACCCCTACGACGAACAACCGTCGTCAGGCGAGCCAACACCCCCAATAACTAACAAAGAAAATTGCGGCGAGGAACCGCAGAATACCCCGCCACCAACTTCCCACCCTGCCCCGAATATGGGAAGTAGTGCGCAGTTTTTGGGAAGTAAAATGCAGCCAACTTCCCACACACCCATTGATAATCAACAGCCCTCACAACAAAACACCCAAATAAAATTTCCTGAAAAAACTGCCGGACCCGGGTCTTCAGGACCGGCCAAAAACTGGAAAGAGTTAAAGATCACTCCTCCTCCTTCAGATGCTTCAGCGCCAGCACAGCCCGCGCCAGTATCAGTGGCTCCTGCTCCGTAAAATCAGAACCATTCACCGCCACATCAGCGCTCGATGGCCCCGTCCACTTGATCAGCTTATTATCGTTGAAGTAATATTTATTGATCTCCAGCTTCGTCTTCGAATCATCATACCACTCCGTGTCGTTCTGAAAACGCGCCACCTCTTCGGTATAGGTGTTCGGTTTGTTATAAATAAAATCCTGGCTCACCACATAGATCAGCATACCATCGTCAAAATAGTATTCGGTAAAGGTGCGCCTGTCCTTCACATAGCGCTCGGTTATTATCTTCTTGGCCTCGTCATCCCTGAAGTAGCCCGATATTACCCCCTGCCCTTCCGTCACCATATCATCCACCCTTCTGTAGGTATAGTCCTTCAGCTTGGCATCAATTTCGGTGCGGGTCTCCCTTATGGATGCAAGTATATTCTCCTGCTTCTTCTTGCAGGCGCTGAACGCGATAACTATAATAAAGAGAAATGAAAAAAAACGACTCATAAGCTACTACTCAGTTTCAAACAAACACCAATAAAGGTTACACGCCGGCAGCCGATATTTCTTTAACCTGCCCGTGCTCCACGCGCACCACACGCGCCGGATACTTCTGTATGATACCATAATCGTGCGTCGCCATGATGAACGCCGTCTGCTCATCCCTGCATATATTGAACAGCAACTGCATGATCTCGTCCGTTGTGTCTGGGTCCAGATTACCCGTCGGTTCATCAGCAAGTATCAGCGTTGGGTTGTTCAGCAAAGCCCGTGCAATGTCCACACGCTGCTGCTCCCCGCCCGACATCTCATACGGCATCTTGCTGCCCTTGTTCTTCAGCCCCACCTTCGCCAGCACATTCTCTATCTTCTCTCGCATCATCACCTTATCCTTCCAGCCCGTGGCCTTCAGTACAAACTCCAGATTATCATACACATCCCTGTCCGTCAGCAACCTGAAATCCTGGAACACAATACCCAGGTTCCGGCGCAGCAACGGTATCTTCTTCCACGTCAGCTCCTTCAAGTTAAAACCCGCTACAGTGCCCTCTCCCTCCTTCAGGTAAAGATCACCATACAACGTCTTCAACAAGCTCGACTTTCCCGTACCCGTCTTACCGATCAGGTACATGAACTCTCCCTTGTCCACCTCCAGATTCACATTATTCAGCACCAGACTATTCCCCTGGTATATGTTCACCTGGCGCAGCGAAACAATATTCGTCGACGCTCCGAAATTTGGCTCCATCATCCTATTTACGCGTTTCTACAAAGATAATTGTGTTACTATTAAGAAAATGAAAAAACACCCGCTCATATCGCCACCTATTAATAAACAACCAGTTTACGGGTATCCGCCTGATTGCCGGTCAGCGTATGTACCAGGTAAATACCGCTGGTCTGCAGCACATGCGCCGGTATCAATACACGGGCATGATTACCCGCTATCGGCGCCACCGTCGTGTACACCACCTTTCCGGTAATATCCGTCACCGTTATTTCAGCCTTGGTGTTGTAGGCATCATTCACCAGCACATAGGCATCGCCTTGTGTGGGGTTGGGCACTACGGTCACGGTGTTTTTCTCATTGTTCACAATGCTCGCCTCGGCAGCCCACGGCCCCAGGTTCACACGGTCCAGATAGAAGTTGTTGCCGCTGCTCGATACACCATTGGCCGATACACCCGGCAAATACCTGAACCTGAAGTTAGTATAGTTAGTGATGGCTGCGGCGGGCAATGGCAGCGTCTTCGGCGCCCAATCCATAATAGAGGTCGGCACGTATGGTGTAGAATAAGTCCCTTTGTTGCATAGCGACCCTTTCGACAGCTTAGCCAGGTTCACCCATGTCGCACCTTTGTTTATGGTGTAGTCCACCAACAGTGTATCGGTGATACTTGCAGTACTGCTCGATCTTGAAGCGCCCGAGTAGTGAAAGTTCAGATTGCACGGGCCGCCCGCATAGCCGGTCAGGTCAAAAGGCACCGTGTAGAAATCATCAAAGTCACCCCTTGGCGTCCCGTTTATCGGCGCAGTTGTGGCACTCAGGCGCTCATCATATCCCTTGTACATGATACAATGATTATCCCATACACCATGATCATCCATCTGCCATTTGAACTCATTATTGTAGTAGTTGAAGCTCGGCCACTTGTTCACATCCCCCTCAGGGTTGAACTCTTGAAAATACCCCACCGCGTTGGTGCCGGTGTTGTCGGCTACAAAACAGGCCTTGTCCCACGTCACGCTGTTGTCACCGGTATTGTTACCTGTGGCGGTCATGGTCAGCTTCACCCAACCCGGCTCGTTGAAAGCCTGCGTGAAATTGGTGGTAGAGCTATTCGTTATCACACTCGCGCCATTCTCAAACTTCCAGTTCAGCGCCACCACGGTATCGTTGGTAGTATAGCTGGTGAACCGCACATCCTTGCCCGGAAAAACGAAGTTGGCGTTCTTGGTCAGATAGCTCGAGCTCATAGGATTGGTCACGGTAAAATCAGGTATCGGCTTCAGGTCCGGGAACGGAAGTATAGCCCCTGTCGCAGCGAGGTTTGTGCTGTCCCACAGATTGTTGCGGCCTGCCACATTGCTGTTCAGCGCTATGCGCATACGCATCACCTGCCCCTTCGTGAACATCTTGTCGCAATAAGTGTAGTCCATTATGTTCTGCGCATTGTTCGTATCAGGATAGTTCACAAGGTCCAGATGGCCTGCAGCGTCCACATACAACTTAAAGTAATTCCTGCTACAGGTGGTATCATAAACACTGCCCGACGTGCAGCCCGATGGATTGTGCCCCTTTGTGGGCGGTGTGTCATCAACGTTATCATCGCCGCAGGCAACACCGGGCTGATTGGTATCGCCCCACACATGGCTCAGGTTCAGTACATGCCCCAGCTCATGCGGAATGGTCTTCGAACCTTTGTTCATATACTCAGCCAGCGATATCACACCATCATAAAATGGTATGTAGGTAACCGCCGATGGGTAGTAGGCATAGGCCGCTGCACTACTGTTGCCCGAGCCCATCTTGTTGATGAACCAGATGTTGATGTAAGAAGTGGGTGGCCATCCGTCAAACTTGGCCTGCTCACCGCCCCGGTAAGTAAGGTAAGACCTGCGCCGTGTGATACCATGTGTTCTGTTGCCCGATGGGTCCACAGTGGCCAGGTGCAACCTGATCTTCGGGTTACCTATCCATTTCCTGAATGGAGGTATCACATCAGCAGTGTCGGCGTTCTTTTTGGCAAACACCACATTCCATTCCTTCACCGCCTCAAATATGAAGTCGTCTGGAGTGAAGTCGCCGGAATAGACCGATGTATTGTAGTTGTTGTAGTCGTGGATGATGTGGATGACGATCGGTATGTCGTACCAGAAAGCGTCGTTATTGGTCTGGTCGGCACCGGTGCTCTTTGCCGCCTTCGTGAAATCTATCTTACGCATCCCCTCGCGTATCTGCCGCTCCATCTCAGCCTCAAAGGCTACAAGTTCAGGGTGCTCTATCCGCAGATTGCGCATCATCTCGTCAGTGCCGCAGGTAGGCTGTGCGACCACGGTGCCAAACATAAACGGAGCAACGGCAGCCAGCAGGAGTTTTTTGAACATCGATATATGATTTATAACGCTAAAGCTATAAAATACACAACATTGTTCGTTTAATATGCATGACTTTATTTACCAACCCTCTGTGAATAACCCTTCCCTGCAAACTATTGCCGCCAGGCGCACTCTATTGGGGCTTTCAGTCAAGTGTTGCTATGCCGGTCTTCAGCGCATACAACACAAGCCCCGTGCGCGATTTGATATTCAACTTCAGGAACAGCTGGTCCCGGTAGCCATCTATGGTGCGGTGGCTTATCTTCATCAGATCTGCTATCTCTTTATAGGTCAGCTCGCTGCAACAGTGTTTCAGAAACAGCAGCTCATTTTCACTCAGCTCCACGGACGATTGCTCCTTTGGCTTCGTCATGAACTGGTGCAGAATCTTACCGGTCACCAACTCCGAATGGTAAAAGCCATTCTTATGCATACTCTCAATGGCCACACGCAGTACCTGCGGCTGTGTGTCTTTCAGTATATAGCCGCCTGCACCGGCCCGCAACATTCCCAGCACGTTAAACTCCGAATCATAAACCGACACCGCAAGTATCTTGATATCCGGCCACAGTTCCTTGATCTTTTTCGCAGTTTCAAACCCGTTCATCTCCGGCATATTGATATCAAGCAGACACACATCGGGCAGCACTTTTGCAGCCGTCAGTTTATCTATAAGTTCCTTACCATTTGCCACACTCGCCACTATCTCCATGTTGTCAAAATCCTCTATCAGCTCCTCTACCCCCTTGCGGAAAAGGTTATGATCATCGGCCAATGCCAGTCTTATTTTCTCACTCATTTGTATGAACGTTTATGGTTATTGTAGTTCCGCTCCCCTCCGCCGACGCCACATTTATATCGCCCAGCAGTTGGGCACGCACATGCATGTTGGTCATGCCCAGCCCCTTGCTGTCAGCCACTTTTGAAGCATCAAATCCTTTCCCGTTGTCTATGATCGATACGTTTATTAAGCCGGGTTCATACGCCAGGCGCACCACTATTTTGCTGGCCTGGCCATGTTTCACGGCATTGTTTATCGCCTCCTGCACGATCCTGAAAAGCATCAGCTTCTTTTCAGCACCCGGCTCATACGCATCACCCGTTACTATCAGTTCGGTGGTGCGCTCATTTACCTCATGTACATACCGCAGCTCCTTTTCCAGACTCTCCTTCAAAGTAAGTTTCGATACAAGACCTCCATTCAGCACATGGCTCAGACCGCGCAGTCCGTCCAGTGCATTACCCACCAGTTCGGTTGTTGTTTCCAGATTTGCCTTAGCCCGCTCATCAATAGCCTTCTCTGTCGCCTTGAACAACTTGATACGCGCCAGACTCAGCGTTTGTGCAATATTGTCATGTATTTCCTCCGACACATACTTAAACGACTGTTCCTGCACCTCCAGCTGTGTTTGCAGCACCTCCTGCTTATACAAATGCTCCAACTCCAGCTTCTCAGTTATATGCTTCACCTGCCTTCTCCTGTATTCAATAATAATAAGCACGATAAATACTACAAACACCAGCAAAGCAATAGTTCCAACGATTAGTATGATGGCAATTTCAGACGGATTCAAGGTTCTTCTTTTTCGTGTGATAGAATATTGTTATCGCAATACTGAGGTAAGCGAATATATTGACGATCGCTTGAGCATACATAATTTGATCAGTGTATTTCCAATGGTTTCTGTAAAGGATCTTGATCGTAGCCCAGAACAAGAGGGTACTGCTCCAAAAAACAAGCATGACCAACGAGATGATGAAATGAGATGTTATGATCACCCGTTCTCCTTTCAATATTTTGTAAATAAAAAGTAGCGATAATGTTATGAACACGAGGCTCTCAGTTAGTAGCATATTCGAGTTCAGTGCGTCGAGCGGCTGCAAATAAATAATATTCAAAAGACCGATCAATGGCCAGAACACGACAATAGCAATAAGATATTTTCCATGGTGATAGGGTTTGATTAATTCAAGGAAATAACCAGACAAAAAGCCTCCCTGAAATATGCTGTACATATGAAAGAGTGAATATCTGATTTTATAATGCCCTTCAATAAGCGAAATGTAACATAACAATTCACTAATCACAGTCGTAACAAATAATATCGTCAGTATCCGCAATGCCCTATCACTCGATTCAAAACGTACAATCCCAATAACTGCCGCAAGAATTATCGAAAAATAGTATGCGTATAATACTCCGTTCTCCATTCAACTAAATCAATATGAAATATCCAATCCTATTATTCATCACTCAAACCAACCTTATCGCAGGTCGGACATGGCCAAACGTGATCAAGTGCATAATTTACCTGATCCTTCCTTATTCTATGCTCATATATAGTATCATTCTGTGGCTCATCAGCCTTCGTCGCGGCGCCGTCATAAATTATCCCGAGACGGTCATTAGTGTCTACCGCGAGATAAACTACAACGTATTCGGCACCAGATTCGATTAAAGTATGCAATGAACTTACAGGTATTACAAAAGAACATTG
>JACSRV010000228.1 GCA_014879545.1 Chitinophagaceae bacterium
GTATTGATGATACTGAGATCGCGCGCATTCATGAGAGAAAACTGCAGCGTGCGTGGTATAGGCGTTGCTGTAAGCGTGAGGGTATCTACATTCGCCTTCAGCTCGCGTAGCTTTTCTTTAGCCCCCACACCAAATTTCTGTTCCTCATCTATTATCAACACACCAAGGTCTTTGAACTTCACATCCTTGCCCAGCAAGCCATGCGTGCCTATGATAATATCTATCTTCCCCTCTTCCAGTTTCTTCAGCGTCTCTTTCTTCTCTTTGGCAGATTTGAATCGGTTCACATAATCTACATTACAAGGAAAATCCTTCAACCTGTCTTTAAATGTATTATAGTGCTGGAAGGCCAGGATGGTGGTAGGCACCAGCACTGCCGCCTGCTTGCTATCCCCCACGGCTTTGAACGCGGCACGCACTGCTATCTCGGTCTTACCAAAACCCACGTCGCCACACACCAGCCTATCCATGGGAGCAGGGGCCTCCATGTCGCGCTTCACATCGGCAGTTGCCTTTGCCTGGTCCGGCGTATCCTCGTAAAAGAACGATGCCTCCAACTCGGTCTGCAGGTAACTGTCCGGCGAGAACGAGAAACCTTCTGACGCCTTTCGTTTTGCATACAATTTTATGAGATCGGCCGCTATGTCCTTTACCTGCTTCTTGGTCTTGTTCTTTAGTTTTTGCCACGCATCGCTGCCCAGTTTATTCACGCGCGGCAGTGTCCCCTCCTTGCCGGTGTACTTACTGATCTTATGCAGCGAGTTGATGTTCACATACAACACGTCATTGTCCTTATACAGAATGCGTATAGCCTCCTGCATATTGCCATTCACCTCTATTTTCTGCAGTCCGCTATACACACCTACACCATGATCAATATGGGTGACATAGTCGCCCGGTGTCAACTCGCGCAATGCCCGCAATGTGAGCGCCTTGCCCTTCGAATATGCCTGCTTTACATTGTACTTATGATATCGCTGGAATATCTGGTGATCGGTATAACAAATCACCTTCTTGTCGTGGTCAATAAAACCCTTGCTGATGGACGTGGGTATTGCCACGAAGTTGATACCCGCATTCAGGTCGTCGAATATACTCCGCAACCTTTCAAGCTGGCGCGGATTCTCAGCAAATATGTAGGGCACATACTTCTCTGCGATCCGCTTCTGCAGATCACTTATCAGCATATTGAACTGGCGGTTGAAAACGGGCTGTTCCTCTGTTGCAAACAGCATGGTCGCATCCACCTCATCACCTGTTATCTTTTCCAGCGAATGGTTGTACCACTCCAGCAAGTGCCGGCTCTTCAGTTTACCCGCCCAGGCACCATCGGCCTCAAAATCAGCTTTCGACAATTCCTTCAGCCATTCCTCCTCATGATCTATTGCCACCTGTCCCAGCTTCACCGTCTCGGGCAGGTCGGCAGCCATTTTCTCCAGTTTACCTATTGTGAACTGGAGATCCTTTGCCCAGATCAGGGTATTGTCTGGCAGGAAATCGAGTAGTGATATCTTCTCCGTCGCCTCGAAACGCGTTTCTATATTGGGCAGAATGGACACCTGCAGCAACTTGCGCTCAGACAATTGAGTCTCGGGATTGAAGATCCTGATACTATCCACCTCCGTATCGAACAACTCGATACGGTAGGGATGCTCGTTACCAAAAGAATAGATATCCAGAATGCCGCCACGCATAGCAAACTGACCCGGCTCGTACACAAAATCCTCTCTGCGAAAACCTAACGACACAAACTTTTCCAGTATCGCGTCAATGTCCAGGTTCTCCCCCACCTTGATACCGATCATGTTGGTATTGAGCGAAGTGGGGTTCACCACCTTTTCAAATAACGCCTCGGGATAAGTGACCAACACTTTTTTGTGGGGGTCCTTGCCTGCAAACCGGCTCAGCGCTTCGGTGCGCAACATCACATGACTGCTGTGCAACTCGTTGTAATGACCGGCACGTTTGAACGAATCGGGGAAGTAAGAAATATCCAGACCCTTAGTAAGGTGCTCCAGATCGTTGTGGAAATAGGCTGCCTCCTCCCGGTCGTTGAGAATGAAAACGTGATTGTTGTTGGTGAGTTGCCAGATGGCCGCAGCCAGAAAATTGACAGACGAACCACGGAGATTATCGAGGTAGATCCTCATTTTCTTTCCGGGCAATACGCTGCCGGCCGCAATTTGTTTTATGCGGATATCATTCTGATACAATCCCTGCAGCACTTCCAGGTTCATCGGGGCGCAAAGGTAGGGGAAAATAGGTAACGGGCATCAGGCATATAACGTCCGCTTCTTGTGTTATTATGTCTAATTTAGTGGTATGAAAAAGGAGAACGGAAATATCCTGTACATAGTTATCGTCACGGCAACCATGTCGCCGATGGGTGCAGCTATTACCGGCTGGGCACGTAATCCGCTATGGAAACAGCTGGTGGCCATAGGTATTGTTATCGTTCTTCATGCACTGGCCGTGCGTATCTTCAGAAAGTATGAATTGGGCGAGGAAATGAAGAAAAGGCAGCGAAAAGGGAAGATATGGAGTATTTTCATCAACTACCCTCTTGTTTTCGGGCTGTTCCTCTCCCTGATCGGGGTCGTGATCCAGCAGCTTGTCTCGCTCGCATTCGACCTTATACCCTAAACCGTCTTCTTTCTGTATATCACGGTACTTCCCCGAACCATCCGCATTGTTCTTTTTAATAATTTCGCGTCATGAAAAGTGCATGGCTGAAGTATCTGCCACTCCTTATCGGCATTTTGCTTGTAATAAGCTGCAACAACAACCGTCCTGCGGCCGACCCGGGTGAAGCCAACCCTATATTTAAAGAAGACCCGGCACTCAAGGCTATAACTGACGAGATAGCCAAAACGCCCACAGATGCGGTATTGTATTTCCAGCGGGGACGTACCCTGCAAAAGATGCACTTCGACTCGCTGGCACTGAAAGACTATAAAAAGGCAGTGTCGCTCGACTCAGGCCGTGCAGAATATTTCAGCGCCATTGGTGACCTGCTGTTCGAGAACAAAGACATCAGCGGTTCTATCGAGTGGATACAAAAAGCCATCAACCTGAAACCTGACGACCGGAAGGCCCACCTGAAGATCGCCAAGCTGTTCCTTTATCTGCAGGATTATGCAAGGGCGTTTGAGGAGATCAACATAGTGCTGCGCAAGAACGTATACGACCCCGAGGCCTACTTCCTGAAGGGAATGATCTACAAAGACGCGAAGGATACCGCCAAGGCTATATCAAACTTCCAGACAGCAGTGCAGGTGGCCCCCGATTACAGAGATGCGGTCATTCAACTGGGTATATTGCACGGTGCCCGCCGCGACTCTATAGCGATGCGATACCTGCAGAACGCTTACGCAATGGACACTACCGATGTATTCCCGATCTTTGCCATGGGTACCATGTATCAGGAAATGGGCGATGTGGTTCGCGCCAAAGACCAATACCGCCGCTGTATTCTCAAAAACCGTCATTATTCCGATGCCTATTTTAATATGGGCTACCTGCTGATGCAGGAAGACTCTACAGAAAAAGCATGGCGGCAATATGATATGGTGGTAAAAAACTCGCCCGGCAATCCGGCCGCCTATTATAACCGGGGCCTTTGCAGCGAAATGATGGACAGCATCGCCAACGCAATAGAAGACTACAAGACCGCGAATAAACTCGACTCGACCTTTGACAAGCCGAAAATTGCGCTGAAACGCCTGAAGGTGAGAGGATAGAACATAACACAGACACATTACATTTCAACAAAAAAACAATCAATATACAATGCCAATCATAGCGCCTTCAATGCTCTCAGCCGATTTTCTGAACCTGGGTGCCGACATAGACATGGTGAACAACAGTGAAGCAGACTGGTTTCACCTGGACGTAATGGACGGAAAATTTGTGCCCAACATCAGCTACGGCATGCCCATTATAGCGCAGATGAAGAAGCGCGCCACCAAGACATTTGATGTGCACCTGATGATAGAGCAGCCTGAGCGCTATTTGGAAGACTTCAAAAAGGCGGGTGCCGACTACCTCACCGTGCACTACGAAACAGGCTATCACCTGCATCGCACACTCACGAGCATCAGGGCACTGGGCATGAAGGCGGGCCTGTCCATCAACCCTCATACCCCGGTCGATCTGGTTGCCGACATCATCCACGAAATAGACCTTCTGTTGGTCATGAGCATCAACCCGGGCTTTGGCGGTCAGAAATTCCTGCCACTCACATACAACAAGATCCGCAGGGCAAAGGAGATCATCACGCAGGCTGGTGCGGGCACACTCATAGAAATTGATGGCGGTGTGACCTTGGAAAATGCAGGCGACATTTTGGATGCCGGTGCCGACGTATTGGTGGCGGGCAATACGGTCTTCGCGTCTTCAGACCCTGTTGAAACCATCAAAAGATTGAAGCACGTAAGATAATAATCTTACTTTCATACCGTTACTTGGTGGTATATGGCTCAAACTCGGCTTGTTTTTCTATTTGTTCTATTACTATGCGCATCGGCATCTTATGGCCAGACGGCTCATGTGACCGGAATTGTGCGCGATGAACTGGAAAAACCTGTAGACCAGGTGCTGGTTGCCGATGAGGCTACCGGTATGGGTACCTACACCGACAAAAAGGGGTACTACTGGCTGGAGATACCCGCCGGCAAACCGATAAAAGTGGTCTTCTTTGCCACCGGCTATGTGGCCGCCCACCGAAATATACAATTGCAGGACGGCGCTACCCGCACCATTGATGTGCGGCTTGCGGTCAACAAATCTACCCAACTGGGACCGGTGACGGTAAAAGACCAGCGGAAACGCACTGAGACCGGATCGGTATATCTGGACCCGGGCAAGGCAGTATATATGCCAAGCGTCATAGGCGGCATAGAAGGCATGATAAAACTTGCAGTTGGCTCCAATAACGAACTAACCTCGCAATATGCGGTGCGTGGCGGCAACTACGACGAGAATCTTGTTTACGTAAACGACTTCGAGATCTACCGCCCCTTCCTGGTGCGCACGGGTCAGCAGGAAGGTTTGAGTTTTGTGAACTCGGATCTTGTGGCCAATGTCAACTTCTCGGTCGGTGGATTCCAATCGAAGTATGGCGACAAAATGGCCAGTGTACTGGATGTCACCTACAAACGCCCTAAGCAATTCGGCGGCTCAGTGACAACCAGTTTGCTCGGCGCAAGCATGCATCTGGAAGGAGCAACAAAGAACCAGCGGCTCACCTACCTGATAGGTGCACGCCAAAAGAGCAATCAGTATGTACTGAGGTCTCAACCCACAAAGGGGATATATAATCCGTCATTTACCGACATTCAGGCACTGGTGAACTACCATGCCGGCAAGAACTGGGAACTGGAAGGAATAGCAAACTATGCACGCAACCGATTCACGTTTTTCCCCGAAACATCTTCATCCAGCTTTGGCGTGCTGAACCAGGCCTACCAGCTGAATGTATTTTATCAGGGCGGCGAATTTGACCAGTTCGACTCCCGTTTTGCCGGTCTTTCAGCAGCCTACCACCGCGAAGGCTCGAAATTCAGGATCAAATTCCTCGGGTCGGGATTCCAGACGAATGAGTACGAGACCTATGACATCACTGGTGCCTACCTGCTGGGCGAGTTGCAGACCGATATGAGCAAGCGCGACTTCGGGCAGATAAAGACCTACCTGGGGGCAGGCGGCATACAGAATTTTGCCCGCAACTACCTGAATGTAGGTGTTGGCGATGTGGGCCTCCGCGGTTCATATGACGCCGAAAAACACACTTTGCTGTTTGGCGCCAATACCACCGCTACCAATATCAGCGACGAGCTGCACGAGTGGGAACGCCGCGACTCGGCAGGCTTCTCTCAACCCTACGACCCTAACGAACTGAAAATAGCGAGGTTCTTTCACTCTGCAGCCACTTTCAACTATATGCGGGTAAGCGGGTTCATTCAGGATAACATTAAGTTCGACTCGGGACGATTTACAGCCAATGTAGGTCTGCGCTTTAACCACAGCTTCCTGAATGATGAGTTTGTACTGAGCCCGCGCCTGCAAACTTCTTACCGGCCGCGATCAACGAAGAGGGATGTCATAGTTAAATTTTCGGTGGGCAAGTATGTCCAACCACCTTTCTACCGTGAAATGCGCGACCCCGCCGGCAACATCAATAAACAATTGCTGTCGCAAAAATCGATACAGTATGTTTTGGGAACCGACTACAACTTCAGTATGTTCCAACGTCCTTTCAAGGTCACCGCTGAAACCTATTACAAGGACCTGTGGGATATGGACCCCTACCGATATGACAATGTGCGTATACGCTATACAGGTAAGAACAACGCGATAGGCCGGGTTTACGGCGGCGAGGTGCGCCTGTATGGCGACCTGGTAGAGAACGCCACGTCGTGGATCAGTTTAGGAGTGCTGAAAGCGGAGCAGAAGATAACCGACAGCCCGGGCATAGCGGGATACGACAGCTACTTCCCTATGCCATCTGATCAGCGTTTTATGCTGGGTATGTATTTTGAAGACTATCTGCCGAAGAACAAGAATTTTAAGGCGCATATAAATATGCTTTATTCCAGCGGCCTGCCGGTGGGTGCACCCAATGGCCACCTTTACCAGAATGTGCTGCGCATACCCGATTACAAACGTGTGGACATCGGTTTCTCTGCACTATTGCTGGATGGGGACAAGAAAGAATATCATGCCAATAGTTTCTTCAATAATGTGAAGAGCATTTGGGGCAGCCTGGAGGTGTTTAACCTGCTGAGCATACAGAACACGCTGTCCTACACCTGGATACAAGACCGAAGCACCAACAATATGTATGCTGTCCCCAACCGCCTTACATCGCGGTTGCTGAACGTGAAGTTGCTTTTCAACTTCTAAATATATTTTCCGCTATGTTTTAGATGTGGCGCCGGGCTTGGTTTTTAAGGTTTTTGAAATATTTTTTTCTGAAAAAATTTTGTCAGAATAACTATATCGTTATCTTTGCACTCCCTTTCGGAAACGAACCGGGAAAACAAGTTCTTATTTTATGATTCCGTAGCTCAGTTGGTAGAGCAATACACTTTTAATGTATGGGTCTTGGGTTCGAGTCCCAACGGGATCACGTCTAAGAATGAAAGCCTCGCAAATGCGAGGCTTTTTTGTTTTGCATCTATTTTCCTCTCATTAC
>JACSRV010000229.1 GCA_014879545.1 Chitinophagaceae bacterium
CAGCTTTCGATCACCAGGTCATCCTTCATATAAATGATGGCAGCGACGGCACCCTGCAATGGGCCAGGGAGCAGCAGATAGACCACTCCTACACACCCGAAAATGCAGGCATTTGCAAGGCGGTAAATGAGGCCGGAGGCCTTGCAAAGCACGACTACATTGTGTACATGAACGATGACATGTATGTATGCCCGCAATGGGATATACACATAGCCAACGAAATAAAGGCCGCCGGAACCGATGCCTTCATGTTCTCCAGCACCATGATAGAGCCTATCAATTATCACAACCCGTGTGTCATTCACCGCGATTACGGACAGACCATCGAGACCTTCCGAGAGGCCGATCTGCTGAAAGAATGTAACACCTTAGAAATGAACGATTGGACCGGGTCCACATGGCCACCCACCATAGTGCACCGCAAATATTGGCTGATCACCGGCGGGTACAGTATTGAACTGAGCCCGGGCGTAAGCAGCGATGACGACTTCTCTATGAAGATGTGGCAGGCCGGCTGCAGGTTGTTTAAAGGAATAGGCAAAAGCAGGGTGTATCACTTCCAGTCAAAATCCACACTGCGCATCAAAAAGAACGACGGCCGCAAGCAATTCCTCATGAAGTGGGGCATCAACCAGTCTACTTTCAATAAATACTACATCCGCCGCGGCACACCATTCACCGGCCCGCTCACCGACCCCGACGGGCTTGCATGGGAACACTTCCGCGCATGGGCGAAACGCAAAATGATGTAGACATAAAAAAGCCGGATACTCTGTAAGAATATCCGGCTGGAAACAACTGTAGTCTTTTCCTTATTTCTTAAGCAAAGCAAGTTCCAGCACTTCATTAGCCTGGTCCACATAGTGGAACCTGAGCCCTTTTATGTAGTGTTCGCTCACTTCCTCTACATCCTTTTCGTTCTGGCGGCACATGATGATATCCTTGATACCCGCACGCTTGGCTGCAAGTATCTTTTCTTTGATACCTCCCACCGGCAATACCTGCCCCCGCAATGTGATCTCACCGGTCATAGCCAGGAACGGCTTCACCCTGCGCCCTGTAAATGCCGAAGCCAATGAGGTGAGCATGGTAATGCCTGCACTCGGCCCGTCTTTAGGCACAGCCCCCTCGGGAACATGCAGGTGAATATTGGTCTCATCGAAACGCATAGGGTCGATATTGAACTCAGCAGCATGCGCACGCAGGTAAGACAGTGCTGCTGTAGCACTTTCCTTCATTACCGTACCAAGATTACCCGTCAGTGTCACCACTCCCTTACCCTTTGACAAGGAAGTTTCAATAAACAGTATATCTCCGCCCACAGCGGTCCAGGCAAGGCCAACCACTACACCTGCAGGATGCCCCTTGGTGTATATATCATTAGTAAACCTTGGTTTACCCAACACCTCCTCTACTTTACCATCGGTCACCTGTGGCGCCACCTCTTCTTCCATTGCTACCTGCTTGGCCACCGAGCGCATCATGCCCGCCATCAGCCTGTCCAGCTCGCGCACACCGCTTTCGCGGGTGTACTCCTGAATGATCTTGAGGATCACTTTGTCGGGAAATTTCAGCGGCACCTTCAGCAGCCCGTGCATTTCTTTTTGCTTCGGTATCAGGTGGCGTTTGGCGATCTCCACTTTTTCCTCAGGCGAATAGCCGGAGAGCTGAATGATCTCCAACCTGTCGCGCAGTGCCGGCTGAATGTCGGCAAGGCTATTGGCGGTAGCTATGAACAGCACCTTAGAAAGGTCATATTCCAGCTCCAGATAATTGTCATAGAATGAATTGTTCTGCTCGGGGTCCAGTATCTCCAGCAAGGCCGAACTCGGATCACCACGGAAATCCTTGCCTATCTTATCCACCTCATCGAGAATAAATACCGGATTGGAAGATTTCACCTTCCTGAGTGACTGGATGATACGGCCGGGCATGGCTCCAATATAGGTCTTGCGGTGACCACGCAGTTCGCTTTCGTCGTGCAGGCCACCAAGGCTCAGGCGCACGTACTTGCGCGATATTGCCGACGCAATACTGCGACCCAATGATGTCTTACCGATACCCGGAGGTCCCACAAAACACAAGATCGGCGACTTCATATCCCCCTTCAACTTCAACACCGCCAGGTATTCCAGAATACGGTCCTTGATCTTTTCCATACCATAATGGTCGGCATCAAGTACCTTTTTCGCTTTCTTCAGGTCGTAGCTGTCCTGCGTGTAGGTTTCCCAAGGCAGATCCAGCATCAGATCAAGATGGTTATATATTACCGAATAGTCGGGCGTGCTGGGATGCATGCGCTCGAGCTTCTCAATATTTTTCTTAAAAAGTTCTTTGGCCGCCTCGGTCCACTTCATTCCCTCAGCCCGTTTCTGCAAGTCTTTTATCTCCCTGTCATTAGGGTCGGCTCCAAGCTCTTCTTTGATAGACTTCATCTGCTGTTGCAGGAAGTACTCGCGCTGCTGACGGTCGATATCGGCCCGCGTCTTGTTGGTGATCTCGTTCTTCAGCTCCACCAGTTGCAGTTCGGCCTGCAACAGTTGCAGCAGCTTTTCAGCACGCAGCGTGATGTCGTTCTCCTCCAGCATCGCCTGCTTCTCCTGCAACTTAGAAGAGATATTTGACGCGATAAAGTGCATCAGGAACGACTGCTGCTCAATATTGCGCAATACGATACCCGCCTCATTGGGCACATTGCTCGACTGCTGCGCTATCCGCTCGCCATAGTCTTTTATAGACGAAATGAGCGCGTCAAATTTCGGGTCCTTCTTAGGATAGTCGTCTTCCAGGTAGTTTACTTTGGCTACGTAGAAAGGATCGGTCTGGGTGTACTTCTCTATCTTAAAGCGCATACGCCCCATTATGAAAAGTGTGATATTCCCATCCGGCATCTTTATCTGCTTCACCACCTTGGCCAGTGTACCTACCTCATATATATCATCGGGCTGCGGGTCGTCGTTGTTACTGTCGCGCTGAGCGATCACCCCCAACCACTTGTTGGTCTTTTGAGCCTCAGCAATAGCCTTGACCGATTTTTCTCTGGCAACCGTGATGGGTAAAACCACGTTGGGGAATAGTACCGTATTGCGTAGTGCTATAATAGGCAGGTCCTGCGGCAGCGATGCACGTTCAGCCTCATCCATCTCGTCTTCACCGAGGGGAACGATAGGCATAAACTCCATTTCCTGTTCGCTCTGGTTCACCAGCATATCCAGCATTGATTGTTTATCCGACATTATGACAAAGTTATCCGTATTTATTAGCTAAATTACGGGAAATGAGTATGGGCAATACTTGTGCCACACACAATTATCGGCAATAATTGCAGGAAATTGACTCCATACGCTGTTTTTTAAGACAAAATGTACAAAGGTTCCTATGTACCCTGATGATCAGGAGACAACTCCCGGGAGCGAAGACAAATTCCTTCGCATAGCCGCTACCGTATTAGTATTGGTGGTCGCGCTCACCTGTGTGTCAGATATCCAGACCACCGTATCAGTGATGCGCACCGGCTGGGACGGCAGCGCCGGGAGCATACTTAGTCCGCACGAGGCCCGAATATTCTACACCTGCTGCAGCCTTGCAGATGCGCTTTTGTTGGTTTCCGCCACCTATTTTCTACTGAGATCCAGGCGAAAAGCGGTACTTTTAATATTTATGATTTTCCTTCTCGTGCAGGCCGTTGCAGGTGTAACAAAATATATGCTCACCGACGGACAGGAGCACCAAATGGAACGCAATCACATTTTAAGCAACTGACATACATATGAAAAACAACTACCTGATCCAGTTCTTTACTTATACCGTTATCCTGTTCCTCGTCAATCATTTCGCCTTCTTCAGGGAAAGGAGCGTTACATACAACCTCGGCACTGCTGCCGCAGCGGGCATCTTGTACATTTCCGGCCTCTACCTTATCACCCGTTACATCAGCCGGAAAAGGGCATCAAAATAAGGTCAGTTAGTTTTTCCCGATTGTAAAACCGCATTTTCCCGATTGTAAAAGCCGCTGCGGCAGGCCCCATCTACATTTGTGTCAAAATAGAAACAAATGAGATCATACTACCTTCCCGCAGCAGCATTACTCACCCTGGCAGCATCAGTCACTTCTTGTAAAAAAGACAAGAATACCGACCCGGACGTGAAAGCATATACCGTCCCCACCACCTACAATTTCGGCAACGCCAACTACACAAGCTCTACCCAGCGCATAAAAATGGCTGTAGAGCTGGACACCTACCTGAAAACCGCAAACACAGGCTCAACTCTGGTACCACTGGATAAGACCAAGGCCGATAACCTTTGGAACAACGCCAACAACCCCTACTCCGACGCCTCACTCAACACATCGGGCATCAACATCATTACGCCCATGGCAAATGCATCGCTGTTCAAATCATATGTCGACAGCTCCGTTATTTACAACAACGGCACTACGGCATCACAGGGCACAGGCGGTTTTGTACCGCGTGGCACCAACAAGATCATTGTAGGCCCTCGCGGACTTGAATACAGTCAGGCATACACAAAAGGCGTAATGGGTAGCCTGTTCTTTAAAGAAGCCATGCGCCTGCTGGCATCGGTTAAAGCAATGGACCCCAAGGATACCGCAACCGCTCAGGCAGCGTGGGATGAAGCATTCGGCTATCTGGCGGTGCCGGCGGACTATGACACTTCTAAAACCTACACAAGCACCGATGCCAACCGTCCGCTACTTTGGGGTGGCTACCTTGCTGAGCGCGGCAAGTCGATACAGGCAGGTGGCATCATCTTTTCGGCGTTCCTGAAAGGACGCGCTGCGATCGGCGCCTACGACAAAACTGTCCGCAATGCACAGGCCGATACGATCATGGCAAAATGGGAGCAATTGGCAGCCGCATCAGCCCTCGCCTATGTAACTTCCCCTACAGCTTCGTCGGCCATCGGCAACCTCGGTACGCAGTTCCACGCACTCTCTGAAGGGCTTGGCTTCATCCTTGCACTCCAGTACCGCTCAGCCAACAGCAAGCTTTCAGCCGCAGATTTTACAACTTTGAATAATATCATCCATAAAGACTTCTATGAACTGATCAACCAGACAGGGTTCACCGATCTGACCACTGCTCAGAACATTCTGAAGAATACATATGGCCTTTAATTTCTCTACGGTCAAATTCCCGCACCGTTATGGTGACGGGAATTTGACGGTGGTTCTCCTGACAATGTTTAATTTTGCCCTGTGAATAGAAGAATAATTGCAATTTTTATCGCATTTACCGTGCTGACGGGGGCATTCTACGCCTGCAACAAACCAAACGACAACACCACTCAAAACACCGATACGTTCGACAAGGGGGCTATGTTGGCCGACTATGCCGATAACATGATCGTTCCGGGTTATAAGTCGCTGCAATCAGAACTGGCAAAACTCAAGACCGCCTCCGACGCTTTTGTCAATGCTCCTTCCGATGCCACTCAGGCTCCACTGAAGGAAGCTTTCAAAAATGTCTACCTTCAGTACCAACGAGTTGTAGCGTTTCAATTCGGACCGGCCGAGACTGCCCTGCTAGACATATATGCGAATTATGCAGGTGGTATCGATTATAGTTTCGCAACTGCAGGGCAATTGACAGGCTTTTCAGTTGACACCGCAACAATAGAAAATAACATATCATCCGGAACCTATAACCTGGCTACCAACAGCCGCAGCATTCTCTACTCGCAGGGGTTCCCCGCTCTGGGTTACCTGTACTTTGCACCCGGGGCTGCCGGCAAATTCAGCACCAATACTGCTGCACGCATTAAGTATGTAAATGATGTATTGAGCCGCCTCACTACGCTTGTAGATGGGGTGGTAGCTGCATGGCCAACCTACCGCGCCGATTTCATTGCCAACACCAAAACCAACGTAGGCAGCCCTATAGGTAACATCGTCAATCAGCTTGCATATCAATTAGATATGACAAAAGGACCACGCATTGGTTGGCCGCTCGGCAAGGCTTCAAACGGCACCACATTCCCCGACAAATGCGAGGGATACTACGCCGGAATATCAGCCGCACTTGCCAAAGAAAATGTAGCTTCACTGAAGAAAGTCTACACCGGCAGCACTGCCGGGCGCGGACTGGCCGACTACCTGAAAGCACTAAAAAAAGAAACGCTCAATGCCGACGTACTGGCACAATTTGATATTACAATTTCAGCACTACAACAGATCAATGACCCGATGTCGTCCTCGATCACTGCCCAACCGGCAACCGTCGATGCAGCTTACAAGGAAGTACAGAAACTGCTGACACTCATCAAAACAGACGTAGCATCGGCAACTGCGGTTCAGATCACCTTCACTGACAATGACGGAGACTAACAAAGTTATCGGTCAAGGCACGTCACCCAAGAGACTCTCTGCCCTTTTCCCCGGCAAGCTGGTCTCTATCACTCCACTCATTACCTTTCGCATTGCCTTCGGGCTACTGATGTTGCTGAGCACACTTCGCTTCATGTGGCGCGGTTGGGTCGATTCCGTTTATGTTCAGCCAAAGTTCCATTTCACCTACATGGGGTTCGATTGGGTTCACCCCATGGGGCACACCGGCATGTGGGCACTATTCATCGCGCTGGCCATTTCCACCCTATTCATCACAATAGGATTCCTTTACCGTCCTGCCATTATCTTCTTTTTCCTGGGATTCACCTATGTAGAATTACTGGATGTGACCACCTACCTCAACCACTATTACTTCATCAGCCTCATGGCATTCCTCATGATCTGGCTACCTGCCAACAGGCATTATTCGGTTGACACATTTTTAAATCCTAAAATAGCAGTAACACACGTAAATTCATTTACAATCAACATTTTACGATTTCAAATGGGATGCGTTTACTTTTTTGCAGGTGTGGCAAAATTGAACCCCGATTGGTTATTCGAGGCCATACCGATGCGCATCTGGCTTCCTGCCAAAACACACTTGCCGATTGCGGGACCGCTCATGTATGAGACCTGGGTTGCATATTTGTTCTCGTGGTTCGGCGCCATATACGACCTATCTATCCCCTTCCTGCTTGCCACCCGAAAAACAAGGCCATACGCCTATGCATTTGTCATAATATTTCATGTCGCTACCGCCATATTCTTCCCCATGATCGGTGTATTCCCATATGTAATGATGGTGTGTAGTTT
>JACSRV010000225.1 GCA_014879545.1 Chitinophagaceae bacterium
AGATCAAGAACAAAAAAAGCAGAAAATACATTGAGTGGCTTGTGAACTCAGCCAACTAGAGCGCTTGCTTGTCCCGAAAGCATTCGGGAAAGAGGTCACCGGTTCGACTCCGTCCCGAAGGCTTTCGGGATCCACAAAAGGCTGTCACAAAACGACAGCCTTTTTTATTATGTCCTACACCGTCTACATTATCCATTCAACGAAACTTGACAAATACTACATCGGATATACCGAAGATGTTATGTTGCGTCTTGAGCAACACAACTCCGGCATTTCTACATTCACAGCAAAAGCAAGCGATTGGCAGCTTAAGTTCACAGAGGTATTTCCCCACAAGAGAGGCCGCTATGAAACGTGAAAAAGAAATAAAGAACAAAAAAAGCAGAAAATATATCGAGTGGCTTGCGACCCCAGTCGGTTAGGGCGCTTGCATGTCCCCCAACCGAAAGCGGCAGCAAGTCATGGCAATGTAAACAATAGAATAATTAAAAGTATTGCGGTACTTTTATTCTATTAATGACTACTTTTGTGTCATCGATAACAAATAAATCAAAAGAAAATGGAGACAGTAGCAAGCAATATCCTGAACGTGACCATTTTGGAACCAAGGATGAAACATCCGACGATTTTCGCAAGATTTGACGAACTGGCAGAAGGAGAAACACTGACCATTCTGAATGATCACGATCCCAAGCCGCTATATTACCAACTGCTTGGTGAGCGCGGCAATATTTTCAATTGGGAATATCTTGAACAGGGTCCGGAATGGTGGAGGGTGAACATCGCGAAACGCAGATCGGGCGAGCGCGATGAAACGGTTGGGCAAATTGCCGCCAAAGACCTGAGAAAAGCAGAAATATTCAAAAAATACGACATTGACTTTTGCTGCGGCGGCAAAAAGACCATCAAAGAAGCGTGCGCTGAAAAAGGCGTTGATGTTACCAAGGTGGAACAGGAGCTGCAGCAGGCCGACAAGACCCCTGCAAGCCGACCGCTTCCCTACAACGACTGGAATGCCGATTTTCTTGCTGACTATATAGTTAACACTCACCATACCTACATCAGGAAAACGTTGCCGGAAATTGTAGGCTATGCCGCCAAAGTGAACGGCGTTCACGGCAATCGGCACCCCGAACTGGCAAGAATAAAAGAGCTGACAAACGAAGTGAGCGCAGAGCTGACCGCACACATGGCCAAGGAGGAGAGAATAGTTTTCCCCTTCATCAAGGAGCTTGTACGCGCGAGTAACAATGACTCCTATTCGAACCAATTCACCTCAGTACAACAGCCGGTCAATCTGATGCAGATGGAACATGAATCGGTTGCTGAACTGATACACGAGATAAAACACCTGAGCAACAATTTCGCGCTGCCCGAAGATGCCTGCGCCACCTACACTTTGTTCTACAAAATGTTGGCTGAATTTGAAGATGACCTGCACCTTCATATTCACCTCGAGAATAACATACTCTTCCCCAAAGCAATTCAGCTGGAGAAAGAACGCAGAAATCAGTAGCCGCTTAACTAGGTTTTATGGCGAATACATCAACAACATACGATACACTTACAGATGCGCTTGAGCAGATCAAGACGAATGGATACACACATGACTTTTCATTACGAGCCGACGGAGCATGTCTTGTATGCAATAGCGTATCTGTAAGTCTGTCTCCCCGGGACTTCGAGATAGACGAAATAATACGGTTTGAAGGACAGACCGACCCTGATGATGAGATGATACTATTCGCGATCTCCTCTCCGAAATTCAATATAAAGGGCTTTATTCTCAATGCTTATGGCATCTACGCAGACGCGAAGAACGCGCTTTTAGTAGAGAAGCTGACCAAACGAACTGAACACTGAAAGGCAGCTGTCAAACGCCATCCCGCACTTGTTCAATTCTCAAACGAGATCTGACGGCATTGGCTCGCTGATGCCAAGAAAAGAATGAAGATGATAATGACAACCGGGACGACCATTTCAGGATAAAAGACAGTAGCAACCCATAACCTTACTGAACGATGACCATTACCGCAAATACTAAGATAGCAGCACTGCTAAAGGAACACCCGGAATCGCTGGAAACCATAATCAGCATCTCCCCAATGTTCAATAAACTCAGAAACCCTGTGTTACGCAAACTAATGGCAGGAAGAACGAGTATAGGAATGGCGAGTAAAATAGGTGGATGTTCGGTAGAGGATTTTTTTCGCAAGCTGGAGCCACTTGGATTTACCATAGACAGAAATACCGGCGACAAAGGAGAAAATGTTACGAATGAAAAACCTGACCGGCTGAAAGACTTGACGCCCGACAAGATCTCAGAACTTGATGTTCGTCCGGTTATAGAAATGGGTGGAGATCCGTTGAATCTGATCCTTGAGAAAATAAAGTCACTTGGACCCGGAATGGTTTTGAAACTTTTAAACACTTTTGAACCGATTCCGCTGATATTATTGCTTAAAAAGAAGCACTTCCATTCTTATGTTGAGGTTATTGCCGATAACTATGTTGTTACCTACTTCTATCAGGAAAATGTGCAATCAACAGAACTTCCGGTCTCGGTTCAGGGCAGCGCAGACTGGGACACCATCCTGAAACAATATGAGGGAAGACTGACAACCATAGATGTGCGCGAAATGGAGATGCCACGGCCAATGCTAACAATATTGGGTGCATTAGATAGTCTTCCGACGGGCAATGCATTGTTTGTGTACCACAAGCGCATCCCGATTTTTCTGTTGCCGGAGCTCGCAGACCGGAAATTTGACTACAGAACAAAAGAAATAAGTGACTCTGTCGTGCATATGCTCATCTTCAAAGTCTGACATGTTTGGTAATCAGGGAAATACTACCATTGCGAAAACTACTACTCACAAAGTAGTGTTGCCCTTTTATGTATATGCCTCTATTTCGTTTCTGGCTGCTGCATTGCTGTTAGTGCAGAGCAGCGGCAACTTCTCAGGTACATATTTTCAACCCAACATTCTGGCAATTACCCACATCATGGCACTGGGCTGGGGCACTATGATCATAATGGGCGCGAGTCATCAGTTGGTGCCGGTGCTGATAGAAGGAGAACTGCACAGCAATAGGCTGGCATATGTCACATTTTACCTTGCAGGCATTGGTATTCCGTTTCTTGTTTACGGGTTTTACAGGTTCAACATGGGGGCACCGGCCCTGTTGGGTGGCGGCCTTGTTGTAGTCGCGGTCGTCATGTATACCATCAATCTTGCCCGCAGCATCATTAATAGCAAGAACAGAAACATACACGCCCTGTTTGTGTTCGCTGCCACCCTTTGGCTACTTATTACTACAAGTGTTGGCTTTTTATTGCTGTGCAACTTCAACACCCCATGCCTGCCGCACAACTCTGTTCACTACCTTTCGCTGCACGCTCATATGGGCATTGCAGGCTGGTTTCTGCTCACAGTTATAGGCGTAGGAGCCCGGCTGATACCAATGTTTCTGATCTCGAAATACGAGAACAACACGCTACTGAAGAGGATATTCTACCTTGTAAATGTGGCGTTGATCTCCTTCATTATTTGCTTCTTCTCAACAAACAAAGCAGTCCTTTTGATACCTATACTGTTGATGGTGGCTGCGATAACCCTATTTGTCTATTATTGCCGGCAGGCTTATGCCGATAGAATGAGAAAGGCTGTTGATGAACAAATGAAAATATCGCTGCTTTCCGTTGCAATGATCCTGATTCCCCTGGTGCTGATTCTGGTTACAATATTTGTCTTTATCCTTTCATCCTACTATTCGCCGCAACTGATACTTGCATATGGCTTCTTTATCTTTTTTGGGTGGATCACGGCCATTATACTGGGAATGACGTTCAAGACGTTGCCGTTTATTGTTTGGAACAAAACATATCATCAACTGTCAGGCAAGGGGAAAACACCCAACCCTAAGGACCTGCTGAGCGACAGCACTTTTCATTGGATGTCGCTCTGCTATATCATAGGCTTTGTTCTGTTTGCTGCAGGAATAATTATGAGCCAACTTTTGATATTAAAAATAGGGGCCATTGCATTGCTGGTAACGGCAGTGTTATATAACTTGAATGTTTTTAAAGTGGTTTTACATAAACCTGTGACCGATGCCAGCAACAGAGACAAATAACCAACTAATGTGCACAGCAGCGCTTGCTGCCCTTGAAACGGTGTACGATCCGGAAATTGGTCTGAATGTCGTTGATTTGGGTTTGATATATCAAATACTCTTCGATGATGGTGCCAATGAGATTGAGTGTACAATGTCGCTGACCACACAATTTTGTCCGATGGGCGAAGCGATAACAGCTGGGGTGAGCGAAACATTGGCCGGGGCATTTCCGGGGTATAACGTAAGTATTCGGCTTACATTTGACCCTCCCTGGAACTACGACCGGATATCGGAAGCGGGAAGGGAATTTTTAAAAAGATAGAAAATGATCAGCAATACTTGTAAAACAGCGATAAGGGCAGTGATATACCTCGCGTCAAAGCGTCCCGCTTCTGAAAAAGTAGGCATTGTTGAGATAGCCAAACAGATTGATGTAAGCGAACACACGCTGGGGAAGATCCTTCAGGCGCTGGTAAGGCATAATGTGATCAACAGTACAAAGGGTCCGTCAGGCGGATTTTATCTGACCGAAGACCAGACCGATCAGCCTATCATGAACATAGTGGAGGCGGTAGATGGAAAGATGGCGTTTAAAGAATGTGGTCTTGGTCTGAGTAAATGTTCTGAAAACCACCCATGCCCCATTCACCACATATATAAAGAGGGACGGCAAATAATAGAAAACCTATTTAAAGAAAACAGAGTAAAAGACCTGTGCCTGCCTGTAAATGAGAAGATCGCGTATTTAATTGGCTAAAACACCAAGCCGGCATCTGACGTTACGCGCCAATACCCATCAGGTAGACTCCCTCAGATCAGTTCTGCTTCCAAAACCTGGTGGCCGCTTCACATGCTGTCGTGAAACTACGGCAGGCATTACTTTCTATCAGGCACCACCCCCGCTGCCGGTCAAAGTTGCTTTCGGTCTTTTTTATCAGTTGCTTTGCAGCTTAGACATCAACACTTTGCATACCTATGCACGACCAACGCATTGCAGAATACCAAAAGAAGTACGAACACCATCACCAACTGTTTCAGCAGGCACATCTGCTGCATCACAGGCTGGGTATGGCCCGCCTGGCGGCTATGCTGGTGGCACTGGTATTGTGTTACTACGCTTACAATAAGCAGCAGACTGCTATGTGGGTGGCTGCGGGTGCATGTGTTGTCGCATTTGTATTGCTGGTGCAGAAACAACGCAAAGTGGATGCCGAACGCAGACTGCAGCAGGAACTGAGCAACGTTAATGAGGAAGAAGCTGCGTACCTGCGAGATGGAAAACTGTCTTGTGCAGACGGCGCAGCATACCGAGATGACACACACGCTTTTTCTGCCGATCTGGATATTTTCGGTACCCGATCGTTATACCAGCATGTGAACAGAACGGCCACTCAGATGGGGCGAGATGCACTGGCACGTTCGTTCACCACGCTCAATGATCAGGATACTATCGCTGCGCGCCAGGCTGCGGTTGCTGAATTAGCCGGCGAAGCAGAGCAGCGCCACCTGTTTTACGCCCATGCCCGTCTGGTGAATGACGAGAAGCAGGACAGTGCTCGGTTGCTGGCGTGGTCGGGCCGAGCGGAAGAGCCGCTTTCTGCGGTATTAAGGATATTGTCGTTCCTGATGCCGTCGCTGCTGGGTGTGTCTATAGTGCTGTATGCGGTGACGGGTGGCGAGCAGTGGTGGTCGGCTATCACCTATGTGGTGCCGCTGCAGCTTGCCGTTTTCTTCTTCAGCTTTAAACGCATTAAAAAAGCCATTGCAGGTACCGAGCAGGTACAAAAAACGCTGGTGGCCTATGCGCAATTACTGCGGCTTATGGAGCAGCGTTCGTTCACCGCCCCGCATCTGGCGGCTATGCAGCAACGGCTGAAACAAGACGAAACTCCGGCCAGTACACACATCATGCAGCTGGCCGCCATCTATGCATCGCTCGAGAATGTGCAAAACCCGTTTGCCGCCATGGGCATGAACGGCCTGTACCTGCATCACCTACACGCGCTGCATAGGTTGGTGCAGTGGAAGAAGCAATATGCAACCTTCATACCCGCGTGGCTGCAAGCCATTGGCGATATGGAAGCACTGAACAGTCTTGCCAATCTGAGATACAACAATCCCGCATTCTGCTTTCCTGTTCTTAACAACCGTCAGCACATCTCCTTCACCGCAATGGGGCACCCCACCATCCCGGCTACACACAGGGTATGCAACGATGTATCGTTCACCGAAAGTCGGTTCATTATACTCACCGGTTCCAACATGTCGGGCAAAAGCACGTTTTTGCGCACAATGGGCGTGAACATGGTGCTGTGCAATGCGGGCAGCGCCGTTTGTGCACAAGAGGCAGGCATACACCCAATGCCCATGTTCGTGTCTATGCGCCAGTCGGACTCGCTGGCCGACAACGAATCTTACTTCTTTGCAGAGGTGAAGCGCCTGCAACACATCATAGGCCATTTAAACAGCGGTCCGGCATTTGTGCTGCTCGACGAGATACTGCGCGGCACCAACTCTGACGACAAACGCAGCGGCACCATTGGTGTAATAGAAAAGATCATCCGCACACAGGCCATAGGCGCCATTGCCACACACGACCTGGAGGTATGCCACACTACAGATGCATATCCTACTGTGCTGACCAATAAGTGCTTTGAGGTAGAAACAGCCGGTGGCGAGCTGTCGTTCGACTACCGCCTGCGCTCCGGCATCTGCCAAAACAAGAATGCCACCTTTATTATGAAGAAGATGGGAATAATAGATTAGTAGCGGGTTCTGGCACGATTGTTGATGATTTTTCGTAATCTTAAACAATGTTTCAACCCATGCACCGTCTACTCTACACCATTATTTTCGTTTTTATCCTGTTTCCATCGACGGGAACTGCCCAGAATTATAAGTGGATACGTGGCGGCGGATCAAGTACTTCATTGACAACATACCCTATGCGGGAAGCAGTTTACTCGATGTGTACAGATGCAAATGGAAACGTTTATGCATTGAGTATGATGGGTAATACTTCTATCACTGCTGACAC
>JACSRV010000059.1 GCA_014879545.1 Chitinophagaceae bacterium
CCCACCGCCAGTAAAGCCCGAATATGGTCATATGTGAATAGCTGAACCCGGTATTTGCCTTACTTATCTCATATAATTGCGGTTGGTAACTAACACCGGCATAGATCGAATTGGAAAGACGGTAATTGGCGGAGAACGAAAGGCCAGTGCTTACGTGTGAAAATTGCTTTGTCACAGAATCTCCGTTATATGTGGCACCGAAATAGTGATCATAATATTCACGCCCTTTTTGCTCACCGGTTGATAGACCATAGCCCAGATCAAGCCTGCCTAGCTGATGATGGTGACGAACATTAAGATACCATCCCGTAAGGCGCACCCTCACATAGCTGGGCATACTGTCAATTCGTTTGTGACCAGCTATCGCACCGGCAACAGCAGTTCCCACCTCGGCACTCCAGAAGCCCCTATCGCTGTGATGATAAGCAACACCACCGCCAATACCCAACACTCCGCCCCGCAGGTCCACCCGTGCAGGATTGAACACAAACCCGTTCACCAACGGAGGTGTGAAAGATAGTTCCCAGTCCGACCGCATCAGCGGGGCTTTGGTCAGATACCCGAACCGGTTCTTTGGCCTCGGGTCCGGATATACAAAATGCGGATAAGTGAACCGATTCGGATTATTATAATCTACCAGAAAACCCAATCCGTACAACGGGTAAACATTTGCCCAGAACAGCCACGACAGGACCGGCTTCACCGCAAAACTATAACTACCCGTATCGGTCACCACTATAAGGGGCAGCTTTTTGTTGCTTCTGCGCACTATCAGGCGCGCCATACCGTTGATGCCCGGCACCACACTATCGGTGATGCCGCACTCATTTGTGTGCACCACTTTGCCATTATCAGGTATGCGCACATTCAGGCTCGTAGACGGGCCATTGAACAGGGTGACACACGACCCCAAAGTACAAATGAGGAACAGTGCAGGTAATATTTTTTTCATTAGGGGGTATATTTTTCAATTGTTTGCCGCAACAATTGTGCCGAAATCCATGAGCGGCGTGTTTTGTAACAGCACCGTAATATATAACTAAATCACCAACCAATGTGGATAAATTCCGCCCGCCCCTCCCTGCAATATTTCTTTACTTTGTACAGTTCGCGGATCAGTTTTTCCGCACCCTCCATTCGTTCAGTTTTTTTAATCCGTGCTTCAGACAAAGTGAAATTCTCGCATCTACATAACCACACGCAATTCTCCCTGCTCGACGGGGCTTCCAACGTTTCCAGACTGTTTGAAAAAGCGCGCAAAGACGAAATGCCGGCCATGGCCATTACCGATCACGGCAATATGTTCGGCGTCTTCGATTTCGTGGCCGAGGCTTGGAAGAAAAAGAAAGTGGTGGGAAAAACACCCGAAGGCAAGGATATAGAAGAACCCGTGGTGAAACCCATCGTGGGTTGCGAATTCTACCTCGTCGAGAACCGCCACAAACGCCAGTTCTCTAAAGACGACAAAGACCAGCGCTGCCACCAGTTGCTGCTCGCCAAGAACGAGATCGGCTACAAGAACCTCGTTAAGATGTGTTCGCTGGGCTACATGGAAGGGCTGTATGGCAAGTACCCCCGTATAGACAAAGAACTCATCCTGCAATACCACGAAGGACTCATAGCTACTACCTGCTGCCTGGCCGCCGAGGTGCCCCGCACCATTCTGCGCAAGGGCGAGGAAGAGGGCGAACGTGTCTTCAAATGGTGGCTCGACCTCTTTGGCGACGACTACTACGTGGAGATGCAGCGCCACGAAATACCCGACCAGATAAAAGTGAACGAGGTGCTCCTCCGCTTCGCTAAAAAATACAATGTACCCATCATTGCCAGCAACGACAGTCACTATGTAGACCAGTCCGATGCTAACGCGCACGACATCCTGCTGTGCATCAACACCGGCGCCAAGCAGAGCGATGAGAAGTACCGCGACGTGGGCGACGATGAGGTGCAGGCAAAAAATGCCCGCTTCGCCTTCTACAACGACCAGTTCTTCTTCAAGACCACCGAACAGATGACCAATGTCTTCGCCGACATTCCTCAGGCCATCGACAACACCAACCAGATCATTGAAAAAATAAAACCACTCAAGCTCGATCGTGATATCCTGCTACCCCACTACAAGGTGCCGCCCGAGTTCAACGACGACCAGATCGCCTACCTCGAGCACCTCACCTGGATGGGTGCCAAAGAGCGATACAAAGACATTACACAGGAGGTGGAAGAACGACTCAACTTCGAGTTGTTCACTATCCGCACCATGGGCTTTGCCGGTTACTTCCTCATCGTGTCCGACTTCATTCGCGAGGGGCGCAACATGGGCGTGTTCATTGGGCCCGGTCGTGGTTCCGCCGCTGGTTCGGCGGTTGCCTACTGTATCGGCATCACCAACATAGACCCCATCAAGTACAAGCTCCTGTTCGAACGTTTCCTGAACCCCGATCGTAAGAGCATGCCCGATATCGATACCGACTTCGACGACGTTGGTCGGCAAAAGGTCATCGACTACGTGGTACAGAAATATGGAAAGAACCAGGTAGCACAGATCGTCACCTACGGCACCATGGCGGCAAAGAGCTCCATTAAAGATGTGGCACGTGTCATGGACCTTCCGCTGCCCGAAAGCAATGCACTGGCCAAGCTGGTTCCGGAAAAACCGGGTATATCGTTAAAACGTCTCCTGCATGCCGAACTGAAGGGCGAAGGCAGCCTGGAATCCAAAGAAGGCCTTGCCGCAGAAGAAATGGAACTTGTGGGCAAACTCCGCGAGACGTATGGTCAGCAGACCCTGCACGGCGAGGTGCTTCGGTACGCCGAAACGCTTGAAGGATCGGTGCGAAATACCGGCATCCATGCCGCGGGCATCATCATTGCCCCTAGCGACCTTACCGACCTCCTGCCGGTGTTCATGGTGAAGGACGTGGACTCACTCATCACCCAGTACGAAGGAAACGTCATTGAGAATGCAGGTGTTATCAAGATGGACTTCCTGGGTCTCAAGACCCTCACCATCATTAAAGATGCGCTCGCCCTCATCAAACGAAACTATGGGGTAGATATTGATATCGACCTCCTGCCGCTCGATGATGTCAAGACCTACGAACTATACCAGCGTGGCGATACCAACGGTACGTTCCAGTTCGAAAGTCCGGGCATGCAGAAACACCTCATCAACCTGAAGCCCGATAAGTTTGAGGACCTCATTGCCATGAACGCCCTCTACCGTCCGGGCCCCATAGAATACATCCCCAGCTACATCAAGCGCAAGCACGGCCAGGAACCTATCTCCTACGACGTGCCCGAAATGGAAGAATACCTCGGCGACACCTATGGTATCACCGTCTATCAGGAACAGGTGATGCTGCTGTCGCAAAGCCTGGCCGGTTTCACCAAGGGCGATGCCGACGTACTGCGCAAGGCCATGGGTAAAAAGCAGAAGGCCGTACTGGACAAAATGAAGGGACAGTTTGTGGAAGGGGCCAAGGCAAAAGGACACCCCGAAGACAAGCTGCAGAAAATATGGACCGACTGGGAAGCATTCGCCCAATACGCGTTCAACAAATCGCACTCTACCTGCTACGCCCTTGTGGCCTACCAGACTGCCTACCTCAAGGCACACTACCCTGCCGAATATATGGCGGCCGTGCTGAACAACCAGGGCAACATCGAAAAGATCAAGTTCTACATGGAGGAGTGCCAGCGTATGGGCCTTCAGGTATTGGGGCCCGATGTGAATGAAAGCCTGAAAGGGTTTGCTGTGGCCAAGGAGAACGTCGTCCGCTTCGGGCTCAACGCCATCAAGGGCGTGGGCGAATCGGCCGTGGAAGATGTGATAGCTGAGCGGGAGAAGAGCGGCCCCTACCAGTCTATATTCGACTTCATGCGCCGCGTCAACCAGCGCACCGTCAACAAAAAATCAATGGAAAGTCTGGCACTTGCCGGCGCGCTCGACTGCTTCCCGCAAATGCATCGTGCGCAGTATTTCTTTGCACCACCCACCGACCCCATCTCCGGCCTCGAACGCCTCATGCGCTTTGGCAACCAGGTACAGGCCAGCTCAACCATGGCGTCCAACAGCCTTTTCGGTGCATCATCAATGCCCGAGATCAAACCGCCTGTTATACCTGAGTGCGACAAATGGGGACTGGCCGAACTGCTGGACCGCGAGAAAGAAGTGGTCGGCATCTACCTCAGTGCGCACCCGCTTGACGGTTATAAATTCGAAATGACCCACTACGGCATGACCAACATTGCCGACATTGATAAGGTGCGCGGCCGAACCATACGTATAGCCGGCTTTGTTACCGATGTCGTACACGCCACCACCAAGAAGGGCGCCAAATTTGGCAAGATGATGCTGAACGACTATTCCGGCAATCTGGAGATAGCACTCTGGCAGAACGACTATGTGACCTACGGCAACTTCCTGCTCAACGGGCAGAAGCTCATGATAACCGGCGTGTACGACGAACACAAGTACCGCCCCGGCACAATGGAGTTCCGCATACAAAGCATCATGCTGCTGGAAGAAGTGCGCAAGGCCCTTACCAAGCGCATACATCTGGCACTCACGCTCGATCGTGTCACCGAAGATTTCGCCACATTCATGCAAGAGAACGCCCGCAAAAATCCCGGCAGCACCGAGCTGGTCATAAGTGTAAAAGACATGGAGACCGATATGGCCATCCGCCTCAAAACACAAAGCCGCAAGATCCTCATCAGCGACGAACTCATCAACTTCCTCGCCGAGAACGAAGACATCAAATATTCAGTGGAGAAAACGTAAACGCTAAATGGTTGGGCGCTAAATAAGGGAGTTGTCCTTATTTAGTGCCTACCGTTTGTTTTATGTTGGCCGTATATCCCCGCTGACTCGCGCATCTCATTATCAATTCATCCTATAGATATTAGCCTACCGTAGGCAAGCTCTGACAATGTAAAACATTGTAGGTTCAAAGACACCAAGCAATTGATACTACTGTTTCAGAAAACGAAGACACTTGCTATGGTTTCCATAATTGATTGTAATAAAATACAGTCCGGGAGGCTCCTTTGACAAATCAATATTTTCGGAGTGTTGCACGCTATATATTGTCATTTGTTTCTCAAAGACCCTTTTTCCAACCGCTTCTGTGATAACAATTGTCGAAGAGGTAGGTGCGTATTGCAAAAAAAAGTTCAGAGAGATTTTACCATCCGAAGGGTTGGGAGTTACAGTTATTTCATCTGAAAGTTTGGCCTCATTTTTCACCCCTAGATAACATCCGGCCACGTTAAGAGCTTTTTCAAGCACATTATCTCTATGTTGGCGCATTTTTGAGGCGTCTTGATAAACAACAGTATCCGGGACAATACCGATCCGTTGTGTGCTGTCTCCATTTGGATAAAATATACCAACAGAGCTAATTGTTGTCATTATATCGTTACTTGGTCCCCATCTACTGACATCTCCATCCGCCCCAGCCGTTTGACTTCCAACTGTAATTGTATTGGGTAGTGCTTGTAATTGCATAGTAGCGTACTCAGCAGCGCTTTGGGTGTTTTCGTCAACCAAAACAATTATTAGTCCAGAATATGGAGTGGGATTTCCCGGAACTCCTCTGAAACCATAACTCCAATAGTACGTACCTGGATGTGGCAAATATGGGATGAGGTGTTTAGTGCAAATTATTGAATTTGGGAAAATCAGATTTACAACGTTTGCAAATGCATAGCCCAATCCATTCCTCATATCAAAAACGATGGCACTCTTGCTATATAGGTCAGAATACATTTTGTTTACGTTGCTGATCTGTAAATTTGAAAGATTTACATACCCAATATCGCACTGCAACGTTGTCCACTCTATGTTGCGCAGAGAGTCTGCATAATATAAAGGTCTCCAATAAAAACTTGAGCTAGGAGAATAACAAGTGACCGGATAATTATGTGATGTACCCGTGCTGTCCTTTACAACAATATGTTCAATTTCTCCAAAAGTGTATCTACTGAGGATTCTTGTACACATGATACGTTTAAATACTGATTCATTTCCAGCTGCATAAAACTGTCTAAGGCTGTCTTCCCATTGCGTCATGGTCAATCCATCAACAGAAATGACGGCGTCACCTCGTGAAATTTCCGGAATCAACGATTCAGCAACTAAATACATCCCATGAACATACTTCAACCGCAATTTGGGAACCATAGTGCCATTGGGCGTATTTACATTGTTGCTTGATGTTAATCCGCTGACGTGTGCGTCATCGAGTTTCTGCGTAATACGCAAGAAATTGTGATATAGTTCTTTCACATCAGCAGCACCAACGAATGGAATTACATTGTTATACAAAGTAGTATCCCAGGGTGTATCAAGTACATAATTGTAGGGATTGTAATATCTGACAAAATTCCAGTATTTGAATAACATAAGCGCTCTGTGATTCCAATCAGGAAAGTCTGTACCGGTATTTACATTCAGACCGATACTATCGTAAGGCTGAAATAAGAAAGTGACTTGATATGGTGAAGAATAATATCCGGAAGCATAGACAACCCAACATGACGGGTGCGGTCTGAAGTTATTTTTTATTGTGTCGAGAATTGCCCTTACATCCGACCTGAAAACAGGACTTGCGATCCAACCGAAATCTTTATTCCGTTTTAGTTCAACAGGCAAAGTGTCAGGAAAATATGTGGTGGACAAGGTCATTGGTCCGGCAGCATTGAGCAGGTCAACCAATGCATCATTAAAATCAGGGGTGGTGGATGCACTTTGAATTTGGGGTAATTTCGAAATCAACACACTATCCCAATTTACAGAGCACGTAGATACTCTCGAATGATAGTACTTGACAAACCCCCATGTTTTGCAGGTATAATACAATTTGTCTTGCATGCTGATTAGCTGTGCAAAGGAATTCGAAGCACCAACTAACAACAACAGAACGAAAAAAATCTTAAAGACGAGTTTACCCAAGGCTTTAGTTAGTGTATTCAAAAATACAAAATATTACACTATCATACGCAAATCAAAACAAAGTGTCCCCATCGTTGTTCCTGATGTTAGCGCAGCGCATCCGGAACAATCAATGATACCCGTTCTCTGAACTTCTTCATCTTGATCTTGCCAGATGTTTTACCCGCTGTCTCTAATTTCGAAAAACAGATCAAAATGCAG
>JACSRV010000156.1 GCA_014879545.1 Chitinophagaceae bacterium
GCCGCCCATCAGCGCCGTTACGGTGGCCGTCTCCTGGTTTTCCATTCTTTGCCATAATAAAAGTTGACCTTTATGCGTTTCGTTAGTGAAACACTTGTCCTAACAAAGATACATATCCTTGTTTCACAAACAAAAAATATTTATCTTTGCTGAAACAACATTAAATATTTGTCTATGCAATCGATTAACACCGCAACACTTTCTGAAATGATTAAGTCGAAGAGAGGCAAAAGGGGGTTAAGAGAAGTGGCAAAAGAAATCGGGGTAAGTCTTTCTACGTTGTCCAGAGTAGAAAATGGCAATCTACCGGACATTGATTCCTACATGAAAATTTGTACTTGGCTTGAAGTATCGACTGATTTTTTCGCGGGCAATTCAGAGCCCGCATCTAAGAAACAAATTGTAGTTGCCAATCTTAGGGCCGACAAGACGTTACCAAAGGAGACAGCGGAGGCCTTAATTAAAATGATTAATTTGGCTTATGGCAACATCGACTAAACTGGTCTCTCCATTAAAACGAGGTTTTAAAACGAATGCGGAAAAAATTGCCGGACAGTATCGGAGAGAATTGGGTTTGAAAGAATATGACCCCATGCCAGCCATACAACTTGCGAAGCATTTGAGTGTACGAATAATGGTTCCTACCGAGATACCGGGAATGACTGAAGACATAATAGATGTTTTAATTAACGGGCCAGGAAAAGGCAATTGGTCGGCTGCCATCTATCAAAAAAACAGCAAGAAATATATCATCCATAATCCTACGCACTCTATCTGCAGACAAGAAAGTAATCTGATGCACGAATTGGCACATGCTGCTTGTGAACATGAACTTGAGGGATTAGAGAGTGCTTTGAGTGGGTGTTTACTCCCATTACGAAAGTACAACGAAGTACAGGAGGCCGAAGCAGAGTGCCTGGGTGCAGTTCTGCACCTACCTCAGAAGGCCCTGTTTCATTACCACCATATACTAAAAAAAACGCCGGATGAGATTTCTCAATCGTTTAATGCCAGTAAGGAAATGGTCCGGTTTCGTTTAGGTACTTCTGGCGTAACTAAGATTAAATTCAATAAGTAATGCTATTCCTTTTGTTTTCTGGGGTACCTAACAGCGGCAAAACTACCGCAGTTAGAAATACATACGATTACCTTATCAGAAGAGGGTATGTGGTTTTAGCTCCGACTGTTGCCACGGTTGCTCCACTTGATATAAGTTGTGTTGTTACCAATGGTACGCGGACGGTTATTATACATTCCGGTTCAGACAGCCCAGATGCTGTTGATGCGCTGAAGAATCTTTACAGAAACTATCCAAATGTTGACTGTATAATCTCTTCAATGCGAGCTCCATACCATGGCGCTCGATGGGATCCAAGAACGTATCTACTAAATACTTTACAGCCATTCTCGGTGGGCAATTTTTGCATTGAGATTCCTACCGGCAAAATAAATGGCAACCGCGGTTTTCTAACTAAACTTTTATTGTGGCATCATTCTACGGTGTCCACAATCGCTCAATATACACTGTCGAACCCTCCATTTAATTTATAACCAAAATTCTGGGATTTACTTTCTCCGAGAATTGTCTACAATAAACAGGTGTATAATGACATCGGCATCCTTCTCGTTCAGCTTTTTGAGGTTATGATAATCCACGCTGAAACTTAACTTGAACAGGCAGCGACTGCCCATGATACACTTTTCATAGCTTACACCACTACCATCTTTGTACTTCCTTATGATCAGGAATGAATTGTCGTTTACCTCCTTCTTTACTAACTCGTAATAGGCTGGGTCTGTGTCTTTGAGGATTGAATTATACCACCGGCTTATTTCATCCCTCAACTTTACAGTTTTATCGAAGCAACTTGACTCGACCGACCGCTATATCAGCAACGTCATTGCCATTGTAGTAGTGAAAGCCCGAAGCGGTCGTGTCGCCGACAGTTATACCCTTTGTGAATGAAACTGTGTAGCCACATTTGTCTTCGCTTGTTTCGAGGATGCCAAATGTAGTTTTGTAGCGCCACCTGCATAATTTGTCAACTTATACCAAACCGCAGATTCGGCCACATCACAGGCAGCATGCTGCATATCATAGATCTTTCATTTGCTCTGCTACGTATATGTTTGTAACTTGTATAGATGTTGCAGGAAACGAGGCCGGGAGGTTTGTACGTTGATTTTATTGTATTTTCACAAAGAGCATTCAGTAATGAGCAAGATGGTTTGGGGTGGCAAGCATGCCGCCGGGGAAGGTGGGAGTTTTTTGGGAGTTTTTTGGGAGGCAAATCACTCACTTCGTTTCCCAAACTAATTGATGATCAATGGGATAGCCCCCAATCGCCCCCAAAATGAAAATTGCAAATTTGGGAGAATTTGCGCAGCGCAATCACCGGCATCAGGTGCAGCGTTTCCGTCACCAACAACACTGATCCCCTGCAGATGAGGCAGATAATATTATGGCGGTTGTCTGCGTTACAATTGATGAATAAAACCAAGCCATAATAAATCACATCAAACATGGTCAGATCCTTTACGTTTCTTTCAGTTCTGCTTGTTTTCTTTTCTGCCGCTTGGGGGCGCGATTTTAGTATTGGCAGGTATGATACGCTGCGATCGGAGATACTGAAGCAAAAACGCGCCATAATTGTGCATGTGCCGCCGGGGTACAGAGGCCGTGGAGAGCGGTATCCGGTGTTGTATCTGCTGGATGGAGAGAGCCATTTTACAAAGATTGTGGGTATTGTAGATTTTCTGAGCCGTACAGCCGGCAACGAACTGGTGCCGGAGATGATAGTAGTGGCTATTGTGCATAACGACCGCGAGCGCGAACTGGTGCCTCCGCCCTATGAAGCAGGCAAAACAGACAAGGATGGCTTTGCCCGGTTTCTTGAAAAAGAACTGATACCCTATGTGGATGCCCAATACCCTACTGCGCCCTACCGTGTTTTTGTGGGGCACTCGCTGGGTGGGCTGCGGGTGGTCAATACTGTTGTGTACCAGCCCGGTCTGTTTAATGCGGCTATCGCCCTGGACCCCAGTCTGGGACATGTGCGCACGTGGGTGGACAGGGCTGTAGATGACTTTAATAAGGTGAGCTACAGTAACCGATCGCTGTACATAGCCATAGGTATGACCATGCCAAATGGGATGGATACTGCGGTGATCTTCAGAGATACATCAAGCAATGCACGGCATATGCGCAGCATCATGAAGTTTTCGTACAACGCTAGCCGCAAAGCCAACAACGGCCTTGATATGAACTGGCAGTATTACCCGGAAGAGTCGCACCAGAGTGTGGTGTTTAAAGGTACTTATGACGGACTGGTGTCGATATTTTCGTGGTACAAGAACGATCATCTGTACGACATCTTTAAGCCTGATGTGAACGCCACCGACGCAGTGAAAATAATGACCGACTACTACGACCGATTGTCGGGGAAGATGGGGTACAAGATGAGTGCACCCGAACAGGGTATCTCTGAACTGATAGATTATCTGTTGTACAAGAAATGGTATGACAAGGCGCAGGCATTTGCTAAGTTGAATGCACGAAACTATCCGGATAGCAAGGAGGCAGCGGAGAGCGTGCGCGCAGTGGCATGGCTTTTGAAGCCGCCCATAACGGTGTTGCTGGAAACGCGGTCGGTAGGGGCTGTGGCTGAGATATGCAGGTTGCAGGCTAAACTGGCCGAGCCCGAATACAACATATCGGAAGAGGCGATAAACGCGCTTGGCTATGAAATGATTGGTCAGAATAAAGTAGCAGACGCTGAAGTGCTCTTAAAGCTGAACGTGGACCTGTATCCGGAGTCTTACAATGTGTATGACAGTTATGGCGAGGTGCTTGCATTGCTGGGGAAGAAGGCGGAAGCTATAAACGCCTACAGACGATCGGTGGAGCTGAACCCGAACAACACTAACGCAAAGAGAGAGCTGGCAAAGCTGCAACAATAGCTGTCTCAATCTGTTAGTTGTTGGGGAAACCTGTCTGCAAGGAACACTTCCAGTTCTTTGATGTTTGAGTAGCCAAATTTGAATAGATAAAACGGCCTGTTGTCACGAAACGTTAGACGGATAGCTTTGTAGTCGGTTTTGCCCATCCATTTTTTTGCATTGATCATCACTATTTCCAGATCACGCCAATAATAGACCTTAGTGCCGTCCAGAACAAGTTTTTCATCATCGGCAATAAAGGATGGAACGTTTTTGTAGTCCCGGTAAAAGCCATAACACGCAATAGCAAAGAATGAGATTCCCATCCCTGTAATGACATACATGGGAAGCGAAAAGTCAGGTTTCTTCCAGGCAATAGAAATCAAGAACATCCCGACTCCTATAGTATAGACATAAAACAGCCAGATTAATACACGCCTGAAACCGAGCTTTGATTTAATGTAGATCACACCAGTAATTTCAAGATCAAATGTACGCAAGACAAATTTCCCGATTAGTTTATGTCAGATAACGGCGACGGCGGCACGTTCTGAAATCAGACACAATCTTCCCTATTTTTGCTGAAAGACCAAATTATGAGGTATCTGAAGAGTTTTGCTGTTCTGCTGTGTATAGTGTTGTTTGCGGGTGCGCAGGTGCCGGCGCAGAATGCGGTGCATGATGCGGCACAGCGGAAGATAGATGAGAAGAAACTGCAGGAGTACTTTCTGAAGAACGATCTGCACCCCAAAAAGGGTCCGGGTGGCATGTACTACAGCATCACAAAAGAAGGAACGGGCAGGCTGGTGCTTATAGGTGAACGGGTGAAGATAAACTATACCGGGCGGTTGCTGGATGGCACAGTTTTTGACTCAAACACCGATCCGGCATTCCGTCATCAGGTGCCTTTTGAAGTAGAGGTAGGGGCCGGCAGGGTGATAAGGGGCTGGGAAAAGGGTATGCAGCAGTTAAAGAAGGGGTCGGTGGCTACTTTATACATTCCGTCTATTATGGGTTATGGCGAGGAAGGTGCCGCGCGTATCCCTGCCAACAGTATCCTCATTTTTGACGTGGAGGTACTGGATGTGATGAAGGGAGAGTAGGTATAAGTCGGGGTGTTTTAAGCCCGGGAGGCAGATATGTTCAACATGATCAGAGGAACACAACCACTGTGCGCCTGCATTTTCCGAGAAGGATGTTCACATCCAGCCCGAAAGTGCTGCTGACTTTATTGATGTGTGCGTAAATGCCCGTTGAAACCCCGAAGTACTTAGACACCAGAAATTCGGTAGTGGGGTTTAGGATGATGCCGTTAGCGTTTTGAGACAGCATAGCATACCGGTAGCCATTCCCGTTCATGGTGAATGTAGATACTTCATCGCCCTCAGCATACTGGAAGTCGGAAGTGGCACTGGTTATGTCAACAGGTTTTGAGACAACACCTAAGCTGATGCCACCACGTATCATGGTCCTGACTTTTTTATTGTGCGAAGGAACTACCTGCCCAAACATGATGCCGATGTTCTGTGTGACCTGCTGCGGAAGGTCGCCCGGCAAGGCAAGCAGGCTTACTTTATCGGCAGATACCTCGGGTAAAGTAGTGGCGTTTTTGAAACTAAGCGAGTAGATACCCGAGATGCTGAAACGGTTGTTGAATACGAGTGTGGTGGTGGACTTGACTGTTGTTTGCAGGCCAATAGCCATACCTACCTCGTCATATACGAAGGTGCCCGAGCTGTGGTAAACGTACTGGGCCTGAGTGAAACCGGCATATAACAGACCGCATACAAACAGCACTGTCTTCAGGACAAAGGTATTTTTCATAAAAGGCTTTTAGATTTATTCAACTGCTGATTAATGACGATAAAAGTATATTGCATTTTTGCAAAATGCAAATCGGCGGATATAAATGTGATGAGCGCGATATGAGGGGGGTGACAGAACGTCGTTAAACTTTCGGCCGGCGTATCCACTCCAGTTGATGTGAAGGTAATTTGAAGACGACCAATGTCGGATCGCATTTTTTGTCCGGCAACCCAACTTTACTTTTCCGCCGGCTGTCTCTTTTATCACCGGCAATTAATACCCGATTTGTCAAGCGTTGCCTTTTTTTTACTTAAAACACACCTATGAGAAAGTCTGTTCCCGCAGCCATGGCGGTATCATTGGCCATAATCACATTTTTTGCTGCCTGTAAAAAGTAGCCCACAGCGTCGAAGACCACTTGTGCCGCTACGTTATACGGTTATAACTTTCTCGATACAACGCTCGTATCATCCTCTCTCCCTGTCGGGTGGGGCATTATCAATGAAACATCATTGGCAACTACGTCTGTGGCCACGCTGCCAGTGAATGCTTACGCCAATCAGGGGGTCTACAATACAAGCGATAATTGTTATTATGTTTTTCGGTATGGTACCTCAGGGATGACCAATACGCTGCTAAAGGTTGCGCCGGGTGGTGCAGTGACCACTTATTCCGGGCCCGGTACACAAAATTTGGAAGGTTTGGTGCATAATAGAGTAACGAATAAGATGTACTGTCTCCGTTATACCTCCGGTAGTTTCACTGCTACCCCTGCCGATGTGGTTGAGATAACCACCAGCGGTACATCTTTTACCGTGACGCCGGTGGCCACAACTGTAAACAATATCAGGTGGGTCTCTCCGACAACAAGTACTGTAAATAACGCGAGTGGTGAGATGTACTTTATTTTGGTGGATGCCCCGACTGGTGCATACAGTATAGAGAAGTATATGCCGGTTTCGAGTATCACAAATGTTATTGCTTCCGGGGCGGGTAAGGTCATAATGGGGTTACGTTTTAATAGTAATGACAATATGCTTTATGCAATAACGGCTGAATATTCTGCGGGTGCTTCTGCTGTCTACAAGTTTGTCCGGATAGCGCCATTAACCGGGGCGTTTACCACACTTGCAACACTTTCATTCGAGGTGAACAACGAATTTTATTCAGCGGCATTGGATCCCTGTAGTAACAGATATTTATTGTCGACGGTTACAGGTACCGGCTGGACGACCAAGACGGTAAGACAATTCAATATGAGTGGGGCTATAGTTCAGTCGGACGTGACTGTCGGTCTTTTTCAAGGGCTTGCGGTGAAGGATTGACGGATGGAGGTGGCTGACTCGTCCTAAAAAAAGTTGACAGTTTTTAAAGATAGTCCTGCGGACTGTTGACAAAAGCGGATTAA
>JACSRV010000095.1 GCA_014879545.1 Chitinophagaceae bacterium
AACCAACAAGATAGACTAGAGATTGGAAAATTGGGGGTAATTCGATGACACCAAAAAGTGACCATCGCCCGAGCCTATCTTCCGGAATTGTCGCTATTTCGACAAAGTTGCTTAGTGAATTGAACGTTAGAAGTGAATATCCAAATATTGCAAAAAATGTATATTTTTCATCTTTTAATAACGAATTAATGGTAGAAAAAAACTAAACAAATATAATGACAGAAAATATGTTTCGTAGCAAAAGCTCTGTCCAACGTCAAAGTTACTGTATTTTTCTTCTATTAGTAATTCCTTTCTACGTAGTATGCTTAATGTTTTTCATTTGGAGCCTAGGGTTACTTGCAATATCATATTCCTTCTGTGAAATATAGGTAATTTATTCTGTAACCAAGCGTTCTCAGGTGCTGCATCTGTGATCCTGTTCTTCCTTTGCAGGAAACTGCAGAAGATGATGCACGGAGTGCACTAATAGTTGCTTTAGCATTTTCAGTAGCGGGGTCCACACAAGGACCCCGCTTTTTTGTGGCCGGACATAGCGATATTTTGAAATGGGGAATATTTATCGTAATATTGCGATAGATATCCGGCAGAGAAGTTACTCGATACAATGCCGGTGATAAAAATTGCAAAATGAAGATAACGATCTTAGATCCGGCAATGTGCTGCAGCACGGGAGTATGCGGAACCGAAGTGGATGATGCGCTGGTGCAAACGGCAGCAAACGTGAAATGGCTGAAAGCCCTGGGGCATGATGTGCACAGGCATGGTATAGCGAACGATGCAGCGGCATTTCAGCAATACCCGGAAGCGATAGCAAGACTGCAGAAAGAGGGCACTGATTCTCTTCCCTACATTCTGGTGGAAGACAAGATGGTGATGACCAAAAGCTATCCGACCAAGGCGCAATGGGAGCAGTTACTCTCGCTGCGGCCCGAAACAAGTTCAAGCATGAAGGAATTCGCGATAGTACCTGCGATCAATGAAGTGGGAGGAAAGTGCTGCGGTGACAGTGGTTGCTGCTGATCTTAATACAAACGAAAAGAGTGGTTATGGAAACGAAGTTCATGTTCTTTACGGGTAAAGGTGGTGTTGGTAAGACGTCTCTTTCGTGCGCCACTGCGGTAGCAATGGCTGATGCCGGCAAGCGGGTGCTGTTGGTGAGTACCGATCCGGCGTCGAACCTGTCAGACGTGCTGGAAAGTGAGGTGCAGGAAACGATAGCCCCTGTAAAAGGACTTGAGAACCTGTATGCGATAAATATCAATCCGGAGGTTTCGGCAGAGGAATACAGAAACAGAGTTACCGACCCGCTAAAAGACATACTGCCAGCAGAGGCGATAAAGAAGATAAAGGAGGAACTATCGGGCGCATGCACAACAGAGATCGCTTCTTTTGATGAATTCTCCCGATTCATATCGGGTGAGCACGAGGGCGGCTCATTTGACCTGATCATATTTGACACTGCACCAACAGGCCATACCCTGCGACTGCTGGAACTACCTGCTGCGTGGACCGAGTTCACAGAAGAGAACCCAGATGGAGCATCGTGCCTGGGGCCGACATCTGCACTTAAAAGCAGTCAGGAGCGCTATAAGACGGTAGTGAACAGGTTGCGCGATGCGAGCCTAACGACATTCTACATAGTGTCGCGTGCAGAAGCGTCTTCGCTAAAGGAAGCAGCGCGAACCAGCGGCGAGCTGCGCGAGCTGGGTATGAACAACCAGAAGTTATACATAAACGGAGTTTTCAGGGCGCTGGATATGAATGATAAAGTAGCGGCGAAAATGCACCAAATGGCGGATGAGCAGCTACAAGCCATTCCGGAAGCGTTGAAAACATTGGAGATGAGCACCTATCCATTGTTGCCATACAATGTGCTGGGTATAGGCAAGTTGCGGTCGCTGCTGCAGCCGACACTACAACAACAGTTTGCCGCAAGCGCAGCAACGGGAAGTGCTGAAATGGACCATGCAATGAAGAGTCTGGCGGATCTGGTGGACGAGATAACAGCGCAGCAGGACCATGGATTGATCATGACTATGGGTAAGGGCGGTGTTGGTAAAACCATCGCCGCATCGGCGGTGGCGGTGATGCTTGTGCAAAAGGGATTTGAAGTGCACCTGACCACAACAGACCCGGCCGCTCATGTGAAGGATTTCATAGGCCAGTTGGCAGAAGTACCTGCGGGGCTCACCGTTGACCGGATAGACCCCAAGACCGAAACACAACGATACATTGACAAGGTGCTGCAACAGAAGGGAGAGAAGCTTGATGATGAAGGGAAGAAGTTGCTGCTGGAAGACTTGAAATCGCCCTGCACTGAGGAGGTTGCGGTGTTTCATGCGTTCTCGAAAGCGATACACGATGCGAGAAGAAAATTTGTGGTGATGGATACCGCACCTACCGGGCACACATTGCTGTTGCTGGACACGGCAGGGAGCTACCACAGAGAAGTAATGCGTAACTCTAATATAGACGCAGCGCGTATAAAGACACCCTACATGGCTTTACAGGACAGTGCGCTCTGCAAGATATTGCTGATATCGTTGCCCGAAACAACGCCGATGCGTGAAGCAGCCGCATTGCAGAATGATCTGAAACGCGCAGGGATAACGCCGTATGCATGGGTGGTGAACCAAAGCTTGTCAATGCTGCATGGCATAACGGATCCGTTGCTGAAGAGCAGGGCAGTTGCAGAGATAGGAGTGATTAATAAAATAGAGCGTGAGCTTGCCGCAAGGACTTATGGAATACCCATGATACCGGAGAAAGCGCTTTTGCCTGAGTTGCTGGCTCACTTTAGCAGAAAGCAGGCCGCCGGCTCAAAATAAAATATTAACGACACACAAAACAGAGTTACAATGTCAGCAAATAACTGTGCTCCGGCTCACGAAAGAAAGAAGCTCGGATTCCTGGACCGATTCCTCACCCTTTGGATATTTATGGCAATGGCCGTGGGGGTTGGCATTGGTTACTTCATACCATCGTCATCGGGTTTCATTAATTCATTTTCATCAGGCACGACCAACATCCCATTGGCCATAGGGCTGATACTGATGATGTATCCGCCGTTCACGAAGGTGAAGTATGACCGGCTGAAAGAGGTGTTCAAGAATACTCGGGTGCTGGGCGCATCGTTGCTGCTGAACTGGGTTATAGGCCCCATCCTGATGTTTGTGCTGGCGGTAGTGTTCCTGAAGGGGTATCCCGAATACATGGTGGGACTGATACTGATAGGGCTGGCGCGCTGCATAGCCATGGTAATAGTATGGAATGAACTGGCCGAGGGCAGCAGGGAATATGCCGCAGGGCTTGTTGCACTGAACAGTATCTTTCAGGTGTTGTTGTATAGTGTGTATGCATACGTCTTTGTGACGGTATTACCGCCTTACTTCGGTATTACGGGCGCCGAGGTGAACATCACCATAGGGCAGATAGCAGAAAGTGTTGCAATATATCTGGGGGTTCCTTTCGTAGCGGGATTCTTAACACGGTATGTATTGCTGAAAGCTAAGGGGGAAACATGGTATCAGGAAAAGTTTATTCCGAAAGTGTCGCCGATAACATTGGTGGCGCTGCTGTTCACTATAGTAGTTATGTTCAGCCTGAAGGGGCAGCTGATCGTTCAGATACCGCTTGATGTGCTGCGCATCGCACTGCCGCTGGTTATCTATTTCGCTGTAATGTTCCTTGTGAGCTTTTATGTGGGTAAGAAAATGGGTGCCGACTATTCTACCAATGCATCTATAGCATTTACAGCGGCAGGCAATAATTTCGAATTGGCGATAGCTGTTGCAATTGGCGTGTTCGGCATTAACAGCGGACAGGCATTTGCAGGGGTGATAGGGCCGCTGGTGGAAGTGCCTGCGCTGATAGCACTGGTGAATGTAGCTTTTTGGATAAAGGATAAGTACTACAGCAAAACAGCATAGGATGACAACCACCTATGCGAAGGTGAAAAAATGACCGTATGAAAATAGTAAGAACGATATTGACGGCTGCGGCGATGAGTATGATGTTTGCCGGTGCGTTTGCGCAGTCGCAACAGGCTATAGACGCCGAGCTAAAGAAAGGTAATGCTGTATTCCTTGTGGTGACAGATAACGCTCGAGATCTTGCCGCGACCAAAGATATTGCGGTAAAGGCTAAGGCTCTTTGTGCCCGTTCGGCGGTTGTGACCCTGGACCGGTTGGATAAGGCTAATGCAGCCGTAATCAGGAAATATGGGCTGACGTCGACCAAGGAGCCGATGATCCTTGTGATCGCTTCCAATGGTGTAGCCACGAACGGATACACCAGAAAGGAGGCGACGCCGCAATTGTTGGCAGAAGAGATCCCGACACCGCGTCAAAGCGATGCCTTATTGGCATTTGAACAGAAGAAGGCCGCAATCGTTGTGATGTACAGAAAAGGAATGGCAGACAAAGCGGCAGCAGTGGAGGCGAGTAAGAAGGCGTGTGCAGAAATGAAGGGAGGGGCTATAACCGTAGAGGTGGATCTGGACGACAAAACGGAACAGCCGTTCATTAAATTGCTGAAACCAAGTAAAACCGCCAAAGGAACGCAGGTGCACGTTTTTAATAAAGCAGGTGACATTATAGAGACTTATACAGCGCCGTTCTCAGCGGCAAAAATTGCAGCCGCTGCACGCCAGGCGGAAGCGCCATGCTGCCCCGGCGGAAACTCTAAAGACTGTAAGAAGTGAAGCGGAATACAGCAAAAGGCATGACAATCGGCCGACTAATTTGGATCGAGTTCAGACAGCGCAGGGCGCAAATGATCTCGGGAGGATTAGCCATTACACTTGGTATCGCTGTGATAGTGGCCATACGCTCGGTATCGGTAGTGTCTGAGAAGGCCGTTGCCATCAATCTGGACAATCTCGGGGCAAATGTTCTGGTATTGCCTCAGGGTGCTTCTGTAGATAATTACTATACCGCGGATATTGACGCACCAACTCTGCCTGAGGAATATGTGGAGGTGATCGCAACATCATCGCTGACAGGAGTAGATAACATGTCGCCCAAACTCACGAGAAGAGTTGTTGTGAATGGTCAGAAAATAGTGCTCACTGGCATCCTTCCGAAAAATGAACTTGTGTCGAAGCCGATCTGGCAGCGGTCGGGGTTATTTGGCAAAGGTCTTAAAGCATCTTGCGGTCCGAGTCCGTTAAATGAATCGCATGGCTATAAAGACGAGCGGCTGCAGCGAAAGTCGATAGAATCGATAGAGACATATGATTGCCTGTTGGGCACTGCGGCAGCGAGTAAGCTGCACCTTAAAGAGAATGACAGTGTGACGATAGAAGGCAGGAGTTTTCGTGTGGGTAAGGTGCTGTCTGAAACCGGAACGATAGATGACGACCGCGTATTTGCGCACCTCCACACCGTGCAGGAGCTGTTGGGTACCGGCAGTCAGGTAAGTGCTATTGAGATCATGGGCTGCTGCAATGCCATAACAGACGGGCTACTGAGCAAACTCAGGAATATTCTACCCGACACCCGCGTAACCACGATAGGCCAGATCGTTGCCACACAGGTACAGACCAACAAACTGATGCAAAAATTGTCTGTGGTGTTCCTCATCATTATTGTTTTCGTTGGCGGGATATCTATAGGGAACAGCATGTGGGCGAACGTGAATGAAAGGAAGAAGGAGATAGGTACCCTCAGGATGATCGGCTTTCCTAAGGCATCTATTTACCGAATGATCATCAGCAAGGCATTGCTGCTGGGTTTCATTGGCGGTGTGTCCGGATATATAGTTGGCAGCGCTGCAGCCATGTGGCTGGGCCCCGAGTTTGCGGGACTGGAGGTGAAGCCAATACCGATGTTGTTTCCGGCAGCTCTGGCACTGTCACTTCTGGTTGCAGGAGCAGGCGCCGCATTGCCGGCCTATTTTGCCGGCCGTATAGAACCATTCAATAACATGCAGGAAAACTGATAACCATGCTGACGCTGAAGAACGTATCAAAAACCTATCCGCACAGTGATGGTGACATTTACGCCCTGAAGAATATTGACCTGACAATATCGCAACGGGATTTTATGACAATTACAGGCGCATCGGGATCCGGCAAGACGACACTGCTACTATGTATGGCAGGACTCATAAGGCCCACAGCTGGCAGTATATCATTCGGCGACATGCAGATAGACGCGGCAAGTGACAATGAACTTTCTGCATACAGAAGGAAACATATAGGGTTTGTGATGCAGAGTTTCGCGTTGATACCCTACCTGACGGCCATAGAGAACGTAATGCTACCGCTGGCGACAACAGGATTGACCGGATCCAAGCAGGTATCTGCAGCTATGGAGGTATTGCATCTTGTGGGCCTTGACGACAGACGGAATCACCTTCCGCGAGAACTTTCAGCCGGACAGCAGCAGCGAGTGGCGGTAGCGAGGGCGCTGATCAACGAGCCATCGATGATACTGGCAGACGAGCCTACCGGCAATCTGGATCCCGCACTGTCGGGAGAGATCATGCAGTTGCTGACAAGTATCAACGAGCAAAAAGGTGTCACAATTGTTATGGTGACGCATAGCACGATGGCGTCGGCCTATGGTAACAGACATATCCGCCTGGCCGACGGCGTATCAATATCGGCCAAATGACCGGCCCCAAACAGGGGGATGTGTCAATAAAAAATTATCGCTTACTTTGGTAGCATATTTTCCGTGCACTAAAAAGCGACAGTATGAACGACAATACCGCCGACCTGACCCTGGAACAGGTTCAGGACTTTAAGGGCAAGTACCCCAAACAACTCTGGTATCTATTCTTCTCTGAGATGTGGGAGCGCTTCGCGTTCTATGGTATGCGCGGCATGCTCATGATATTCATGGTGCAGCAGATGCATTTAACTGAAAAAGAAGCGAACCTGAAATACGGCGGTATTCAGGCATTCATTTATACCATGACCTTTATAGGCGGTTTGTTTGCCGACAAGATACTCGGCTTCCGTAAGTCAATTTTTTGGGGCGGTTTTCTAATGATAGTCGGTAGTTTTTCGCTTGCATTTTCTCCGGTTTCTTTTTACTACATCGGCATAAGTTTCACCATCATAGGAACCGGCTTCTTCAAGCCCAACATATCAACTATGGTGGGTAACCTTTATAAAGAAGGAGATCCCAGACGTGATGCGGGCTTTGGATTATTTTATACTGGTATTAACCTAGGAGCATTTCTGGGAGGACTCCTTTGCATAAGAATAGCAAAAAATTATTCCTGGAATGCAGCGTTTGGATTGGTTGGTGTCGGAATGGTACTGGGGTTATTGATTTTCCTTTACACAAAACGCAGTCTTGGTAAAATTGGATTGTCTCCTTTATCAGGACGCGTGTCGGATAAAAAGATCCGAATGTATGACGTTGCAGTGTATGCAGGATCTCTGCTTGTAATCCCATTTATATTGTTATTAGTCTCAAATACTAGATACACTGACTATTTTATGTACACAGTCGGGCCTTTGGCATTAGTGTATATCATTTATGAGACGATGAAATATAATGTCGTTGAGCGACAGAAAATGGTAGCTGCCCTTATTTTTATCGTATTCAGTATCTTCTTCTGGGCATTTTTCGAACAGGCCGGAGGGTCGCTCAGTTTGTTTGCTTTGTACAATCTAAATGATAACTTACTTGGCTTTCATATTGACCCGAATGAAGTAAACAACTCGTCCAATTCAATTTTCGTAATTGCATTTAGTTGGATGGTAGGTCTATTATGGCTATGGCTTTCTAAGAGAAAAATGGAACCAAACACTGTCATCAAGTTCGGATTGGGGTTTTTGTTTGTAGCAGTTTCGTTCTACCTGTATTACTACACACGTTTCTTTGCTGATTCAAATGGCAAGACGTCTCTTAACCTGTTCACGTTTGCCTATCTGGTGTCTACGCTGGGCGAATTGTGCTTGTCGCCCATAGGTTTGTCGCTGATGACGACACTTGCGCCTAAGCCACTACACGGCCTAACGATGGGTATGTGGTTCCTGGCGAGTGCTTATGGACAGTACGCGGCAGGTATATTGGGTGCCAATATGACCACTGCCAACGAAAACGCCGGCCTCACTGAAAAACTGATGGCCTATACCGAAGGTTATAAGCAACTGGCTATCTACGCGCTTATTGCGGGTGTAGCGCTGATAGTAATATCCCCACTTGTGCGCAAGCTGATGCACGACGTGAAGTAGTGCTGAAACAAACACTTTATAGAGGGCCCGCCGGAATGCGGGCCCTTTTCGTAGATATTCGTTTACGGGGGCTGCAATGGTTCTGAAAGAGGAAGCGCCGGCTTAGTCTTTCTTTTTGGTAGAGATGCCAAACGGCAGATATAGCGGGCAAGTGCCCATGAGGCTGGTGAGTGTGAAGACGATTGCAAGGACGCCCAATACGATGGCGGCAGTACCGGTGATCTGATGTGTGAAGTACAGTACGGCAATAACTGCAGCTACGAGGATACGAATTGCTTTGTCGGCGAGACCCATGTTCTTTTTCATTGTATTGCTATTTTGAGGTTAACGTTTGATTTCAACACAAATGTCGCAACGGGGCAACTGGCGGACGGTAACTAAAGTTACATTTCCGCCATGAGCCGTATCTGATTGCGGTAGAGGTTCACCTTCTTCTCCTGTTCCAGCTTTTTCAGCAGCCTTGATATCACCACGCGCGAGGTGGCGAGGTCTATTGCTATCTGTTCGTGCGAGACATTGAGTAAGGGCGAGCCGGTGGCCCGGGACCTGTCGCGCAGGTAATTGACCAGTCGCTCATCGAGTTTCTGAAAGGCGATCTGATCTATGGTAACGAGCAACTCCCGAAAGCGGTCGCGGATGGTCTTCATCACAAACGACTTCCAGCCCGCATATTGCGCATATAGATCGTCGGCCACGTCAACCGGCACAACCATCAGTTGAACGGTATCTTCGGCAATAGCCATGATCTCGCTGTGTGAACGCTGCATATAGCTGGTAACGGTCATGGCGCAAGACTCTGCGGCATTCACATAATACAGCAATAGTTCGTGACCGTCATCGTCCTGCCGCACTACCTTGATAAGACCGGAAAGGACAATAGGTACCACCCGTATCACATCGCCCACTTTGAGGATAGTTGTGCCGGCAGGAACTTCAATAATTGAAGCCTTCTCCTGTAGCCGGTTGATGAGGTCGCGATCGAATGTGTTGCGGAAGATGCTGTTCAGGTCCATGTATTAAAGATACATATCTGTAAGATTTCCGGTCGAAAAATTCGCTGTTCATTCGTGTTACATAACCCAGTCTTCTTCCCATGCGCTTTTGTAGGCGTCGTGGGCCTCCGCATAGGTTATCATTTCGGCATAGAAAGGATGCTGCGATAAAGTGGCACTGTCGCCCACTACGATCAGTTTTTTGCGGGCGCGTGTCATGGCCACATTCATGCGGCGGGTATCGGCAAGGAAGCCTATCTCTCCGTCGCTGTTGCTGCGTGTCAGGCTGATGCATACTATGTCGCGTTCCTGCCCCTGAAAGCTATCGATAGTATTTACGGAGATCGCGTGCAGGTAGGGTTGCAGGGCGGTGGCGTGCTCCAGCTGCTCCTTCAGTACGGCTATCTGTCCGCGGTAGGGCGAGATAATGGCAATGGTTGGGAAATCGGCAACGGTGTGGCGGGTGGCAAGATCCTGTACCAAGCGCGTGAGATGTTTGAACAACAGTGCTGCTTCCTCGGGATTGGATATGCTGGTAGTGTCGGCTTTTTCGTCGAAGCCGCAACCTGCTGTGTCTATGTAGGTGAACGCCAGTTCGTGCCCGGTGAGCAGATGATCGGCCACTGACGGATGCGCCGTGAGTCGGTTGTCGTAGAACATACGCGACGAGAAGCCCATGATCACCTTGTGCATGCGGTATTGCTCTTCCAGCATCACCACGGCTTCGGGAAAGCGTGCAATACATTTGCTGAGTAATGTATCGGACAATCCGTTCTTGGCCGCCTCGGCCGATTTGATGGTAGGTGATAACTGGCAATGGTCGCCGGCGAGTATGACCTTGCGGCCCTTGAGAACGGGTATCCAGCAGCCGGGTTCAATGGCCTGCCCTGCTTCGTCTATAACAACTGTGTTGTAGCGCAGGTTGCGCACGGTATAGTGGTTGGCACCCACCAGTGTTGCAGTGACCACCTGCGCCTTGCCGGTGACATCATCAATGATATATTGTTCCATGCGCTCCACATCCTTCATGATCTTGTGCGCCTCATCGAACAGCGCCTTGCGTTGCTCCCGTTCGGCGCGACCAAAGCTACGTTTGTATTTATGCGCCATGTCCATGAACTCTGATGCCTGCTTCTTGAGTCGTTTGATCTCTTTTACTGAGCTGTGCCCCGACACTTTGCTGTCGAGTGTGAGTGACATCAGTCGCTCGGATACACGTGCGGGATTGCCGACGCGCAACACGTTCAATCCCTGCTCTGCGAGCTTCTCGCTGATGAGGTCGACAGCGGTATTGCTGGGTGCGGTGACCAGTATGCGATCTTCTCCGTTCTTCAGCAGGGCTTTTATGGCTTGCACCAGTGTGGTGGTCTTTCCTGTGCCGGGCGGGCCGTGCACAATGGCAACATCCGCGGCCTGCAGTATGCGTGTTACTGCCTGCTGCTGCATGGGGTTCAGCTTAGGGTCGGTATAGGGAGGAATGTCGGTATTGAAAGCGGGGGAGGAAACACCCGTGAGCACGCTTACGATGCGCCCTTCCTTTTTCTCCACTAAGGAGTCGGCCTGTTTGAGCGCGGCCTGCATCTCGTCGTAGCTATTGTCGTCGAATGTGAGGTCTACGCCCAGCTTTCCGTCTGACGCCCAATCGGGCAATTCATCGGTGCGCAGGGCCAGTTTCATGCGGTTGCCGCCGGCATAGCTTACGGTGCCTTCTATAAAATGGTTCTTCGGATCGTGATTGGAGAAAAGACTTGCCGACACACCGAAGCGGAACTGATGGGGCAGATCGGTATGGGTGGTCCTTTCGAGTTCTACGGTAATGTACTCGGCCTTGCTGAGCTCAGTGCCGCGAATAGCGACGGGATACCAGGTAAGGCCGTTGGCACGACGTTCGGCAGCGGTAGAAGAGCGTGTCAGCTCCAGCCACGATTGTTTGTCGGCCTCGCGCTCGGTCTTCAGCAGATCGAGCAGCTTCTTGAAATAATCCATGCGCAAAGATAATGCCGGTGGGCTACAGTAACTTCCTGATGATGACGATCTGCCCCAGGTGGTAATGCATGTGCTCGATGATGCCCGCGAGGTTGCGGTAGTAGGTGCCGTACTTCTCGTCGGTAAAGGGCCGGTGCAGGCAGTCGTCAGGCAGTTGTTCTATCAGTCCGGCAAATGTTTCGGCATCGAGCCACACATTGTTGAGGAAGTTGTCCCAATCTGACTGACAGGTAATGGGCGGATGATCGAAACTGAGTTTGTCGCTGGCGGTGAGTGGTGCGCCGTTCAGCACAGGGATGACCTCGTGTACATAGTAGTGCGCATGATACACCAGCGTAGCAATAGTATTGAACGACTGCACCTTTTGCGTGGCCTGTTCCCAGGTAAGTTCCTTCACCTGATCTCGCAGACAAGAGGTGGTCCAGTTGCCGCCGAAGTGAATGTCGCGCAGATGTTTTGCTATCTGTTGTGTAATGAGGCCCATAACCGGATGTTTGGTGTTTCCGCTAAATTAAGAAAAGCGACCATATAGGTCGCTTTTCGGGAAAATGAAAAAGTCTATTGTCAGATCCTATGCCGTATGATCTCTTCGACAACCGAAGGATCGAGCAGTGTTGAGGTATCGCCAATACTGTCCTGCTCGTTCTCGGCAATCTTGCGTAGTATGCGGCGCATGATCTTGCCGCTGCGTGTTTTGGGCAATCCGCTTACAAACTGGATCTTATCGGGTCGGGCTATAGGGCCAATGATACGGGTAACGGTCTGCATGATGTCCTGACGGGAGAGCTGCTCATCGCCATGCGTGTTCTGGAAGATCACGTAGGCATAGATGCCCTGTCCCTTTATGTCGTGCGGATAACCAACTACAGCGCTTTCTATGACGCCCGAGTGCATGTTGATGGCATTCTCCACCTCGGCGGTGCCAATGCGGTGGCCACTTACATTCAGCACATCGTCCACACGACCGGTAATGCGGTAGTTGCCGTTCTCGTCGCGGTAGCAACCATCGCCTGTAAAGTACAGTCCGGGATAGGTGGCAAAATAATTGGTGCGGCAGCGTTCGTGGTCGCCATAGGTGGTGCGGATGATAGATGGCCAGGGATGCCTGATGCACAGGTTGCCGGTCACGTTGTTCTCCTTTATCTCGTTGCCGTTCTCGTCTACTAATATGGGGTGAATGCCGGGTAGCGGCAATGTGGCATAAGACGGCTTTGCGGGCGTGACACCGGCCATATTGGATATCATGATGCCGCCGGTCTCGGTCTGCCACCATGTGTCTACGATAGGGCAGCGGCCCTTGCCTATGTTCTCGTGCATCCACTGCCATGCCTCTTCGTTGATGGGTTCTCCAACCGATCCGAGTACTTTCAGGCTGCTGAGGTTGTGTGCATGAACAGGGCCTAGGCCATAGCCCATAAGCGAGCGAATGGCTGTGGGCGCTGTGTACAGGATATTTACCTTGTATTCATCCACAATGTCCCAGAAACGTCCTGCGTCGGGCCAGGTAGGTATGCCCTCGAACAGGAGCGTGGTGGCCCCTGCCGCCAGCGGACCATAAACAATGTAACTGTGTCCTGTAATCCAGCCTATGTCGGCAGTGCAGAAATGAACATCGCCCGGCTGATACTGGAACACGTTCACAAATGAATAGGTAGTATATACCATGTAGCCACCACAAGTGTGCACTACTCCTTTTGGTTTGCCTGTGGAGCCGGATGTGTAGAGTATAAAGAGCGGGTCTTCAGCATCCATATCTTCGGCGGGGCAGTCGTGCAGGCCCAGGGTCTCTATTTTGCGTATCTCGTCTTCCCACCAAACATCCCGGCCCTTTATCATGCTTACAGGGGTGTGGGTGCGTGTGAGTACTATCACCTTGTTAACAAAGCGACATTGAACCAACGCGTCGTCTATCACGTTCTTCAGTGGTATCTCCTTGTTGCCACGGTATGCACCATCGCAGGTTATGACCATGGAAGCCTGCGCGTCAATGAGTCTGTCGGCTATGCTCTGCGCACTGAAGCCACCGAAAATGACACTATGAATAGCGCCGATGCGGGCGCATGCCAGCACGGCAATAGCAAGCTCGGGCACCATGCCCATGTAGATGCACACACGGTCGCCTTTTTTTACACCGTTGTTCTTTAGCACATTGGCAAACTGCCCAACTTTGTGGTGCAGGTCGCGGTAAGTGATCATACGGTGGTGTTCTTCGGGGTCGTTGGGTTCCCAGATGATGGCGGGTTTGTTACCCATTGTTCCGAGATGCCTGTCCAGACAGTTCTCGGTGATGTTGAGCCGGGCGCCTTGAAACCACTTTACTTCGGGAGATTCGAAATTCCACTCCAGCACTTTGTCCCATCGTTTGCGCCACAGAAAAGAAGAAGCAACATTGGCCCAGAAGCCTTCCGGGTCCTGAATACTTTTCTCGTAAGCAGCCTTGTATTCTTCAGCAGTGCGAATGAGATACGGATATGACATAACTATCTGATTTTTGTTCATCAATTGCTACTACATAGTTACTAAACATTTTCGCATTGCAGATAATGCCCAACAAAATGGGAAAATAGTGCTAATCGCTTGTGCCTAAAGGGAAGACAGATAGCCGTGCAGTACCAGGTCTTCCCTGTTGCGGATAAATACCGAGCGTCCTTCCTTCATCAGGTATATATTGTCACATATATCGAGCAGCGGCGCATACATATGGTCGGTGATAACGATACCCTTGTGAAGCTTTTGTTGCTGCATCAACTCCTGCAGGCGTGCCACGTGCAGCGGCATGATGTGGGAAAAAGGTTCATCGAGCAAGACGAATCGGCTGTTGCCCAGCAAGAGCATTACTACTGATACCAGTCGCTCGGTGCCACCGGAAAGCTCGCTGATCTTTAGATGTGAAACTTCAGCCAGTTCAGGAAACCAATGAAGGGCTACATTCAGGTCGGCACCAAACTGCTTCATGATGGTGTGAACCGTGAGGGAAGGCGGTAAAAATTTTTGCTGCGGCAAGTAGTTGAGCAGCCCGTGATGCGTGTAAGGGGTGTTTATCTTAATGCCGTTCACGAATACTGAACACTCGGTGGTAGGCCTTGTGCCAAACACAGCCTGCAGCATAGTGGACTTGCCCGAACCATTGCGCCCCAGCAGGCCGGTAATGCTGCCACGTGTGGCACTAATAGTTACGCCCTTCAGTATCTCGCGGCCGCCGATGGACACAAAAACCTGTTCGGCGATCAGTTGGTCGGAGCCTGAAACATAATTGCTGTGAGCCATAGCAGGATACGGAAGATGAAAAGATCGGTGACAATGAACATAACGAAGAGGAACCGGCGCGAGACGTGCAGGTTGTAGTAGTAGAACAAGCGGTGTGGTGCCGTGGCGGTGATAAAGTACCAGATGAGCACATCGGTAAGCGCCTTCATGAGCAGTAACGGAATGACCAGACGCTCCATGGCATAGATCCAACAACCGGGCAGGCACAAGACCAGCGGCACGGCAGCATAATAGCGGTAGCACAACAGTGCCGCCCTGACTTTACTCATCATTACAGATAAACGATAAGGTAAAGTCACATTGCGGGCAGGTGCTTTTGAGGATGAACGGAATCGTTGAGGCCTTGCATGACGAGGAAGACAGAGCTGATAAATGACGACACCACAAAAGTGTAGCCTACGCCGAATGTGGCAACGGGATCTTTGAAGGGCGCACCGGCCATGTAGCGGGCAAACCAAGCCGAGACAACGATGAGCAGATAGCCGAAGACCAACAACAACAGCGGACCAAGTGAAAGATAGACCCACTTATTGCGGAAGATAGCGGGCAGGCACAGCACAAGACAGATAATGGTCATGGGTAATGAAAAAGAATCGTGGATAAGATCCATGATCAAAGCAAAAATACCTACCGCGGCAAAATAGAGTGCCGGCAGGTAGCGCAGATAGCGACGGTCGAAGTTTCTTGTAAGTGGCTGCATGATTGCTATAGTATAACGAATGTATGTAGAAAATATTATGTGCGCTGACCCCGGTTATTGGGCAAATCGGCAGAAGGGTGTTACTTTGTGTGTACAAAAGTGCCTGAAATGGATCAACACACAAACGAAGACACCCTTGAAACGCTGCAGGAACTGAGTGGCATCATGGACCGGTCGGCGCGTATCATCTCGCTGAGCGGATGGAGTGGTATTTGGGCGGGTGTGGTTTCGCTGGTGGGTGCAATAGTAGGGTACAATTGGCTGCAGCTGCCGGGCAATAAGGGGATAGGCAAGACATTGTATGCCTCGGCAGAACATTTCGACGCTAATACGGTCAAATTCATTTTTCTGGGCGTTGCTGTTTTCGCACTGGCATTGGGCGGTGTTGTCTATTTCACCAATCGCAAGGCGCACCGCATGGGTCGTAGCGTCTGGAATAACGCGTCGCGCAGCATGGTAGAGCAGTTGTTCTATCCGGTGTTCGCGGGCGGGGTATTCTGCCTGTTATTCATCTATTATGGTTGCGGCATGTTTGTAGCGCCTACCTGTCTTGTGTTTTACGGACTGGCGCTTATTAGTGCAGGTCGCCATGCCGATTCTGATATCCGCTACCTGGGTATGCTGGATGTGGCGCTTGGATGTACCTCCATGTTCTTCCCGGGTTTCGGGTTATTCTTCTGGGCCATCGGTTTCGGGGTATTGCACATTCTGTATGGTGCCATGATGTGGAGCAAGTACGATAAGTGATCGTTCTTTTTCTCAGCAGTCTTTATCTCCGCACGGCTGCGCGGCAGATTCGAGTTCTATAGTGGCATGATGAATGTGGTGGTGCCGTAGTTTGTGCTTGATGTCGTACACGGTCTGCAGCTTCTCTTCAAAAGTCATTTCTTCGCTGAGTGTGAGGTGGGTAGTGAGGGCATTCTGTGTAGTGCTCATGGCCCATATATGCGTGTGGTGCATGGCCTCTACACCGGGTGTTCCCAGAATAACCTCCTTCACTTCGTCGGGCGAGATATTAGATGGCACCGCATCGAGCGCCATACGCAGGCTGCTTGTGAGCAGCGACCAGGTGCCTGCAAGTATCACTATAAGTATCAGCAGGCTCACGGCACCGTCCAGCCAATAGATCTCTGTGTATTGTATGGCGATACCGGTCACAACAACGCCCAATGACACAAGCGCATCGGTGAGGAGATGCAGGTAGGCACCACGTGTATTGAGGTCGTGATCTTTGCTGCGGAAGAAGAACATGGCACTGCCGAGGTTGACAGCAATACCTACTGCAGCCACCCATGCCACTACCCCGCCGGCAACCGGTTGCGGATGCTGCAACCGGTGCACCGCCTCTACGCCCAATATACCGATAGCTATGAGCAGGACAACGGCATTTACAAGTGCCGCAAGGACGGTTGATTTCTTGTATCCGTATGTGTAATTCTTTGAAGGCCTGCGACGTGCTAAACGGAAAGCCACTAACGACAGGCCAAGGCTTGCCACGTCGCTGAGGTTATGACCGGCATCAGACAGCAGCGCTACGGAACCTGTGTAGATGCCCGCACCGGCCTGGAAGACGACAAACAGCAGATTGAGAATGATACCGATAATAAAGGCGGTTCCCGCGTTGTGAGAACTATGATGATGGTGATGATGGTGGTGATGTCCATGGTGCCCCTCGCCACCAAGATGGTGGTGATGATGGTGGCTTTGACCGTGGTGGTGATGATGATCTCCCATCTTTTTATGTTGTAGTACTTATTTGAACCACGAACTGTACATGAGGTAGTTGTTGGCTATGCGCTCCACTTCTCCCTTCAGTAGCTCGGGGCTTATGTCTTTTACTTTTTTTGCCGGCACGCCTGCAAATATGCTGCCGGCCGGCACCTTTGTTCCTTCCAGCACCACTGCGCCGGCAGCTATGATGCTGCCTTCGCCTATCTCCACATTGTCCATTACTATGGACCCCATGCCTATAAGAACATTGTCGGCCACGGTGCAGCCGTGCACCAGCGCGTTGTGCCCTATGGATACGTTGTTGCCCAGATTGGTTTTAGTCTTCTGATAGGTGCAGTGGATAACCGCACCGTCCTGCACATTCACCTTATTGCCCATGCGAATGCTGTTGACATCACCACGTACCACGGCATTAAACCAAATGCTGCAATCTTCACCCATTATCACGTCGCCAACGATGGTGGCATTGGGTGCAACAAAACAGGATTCGGGTATCTCGGGCATTACACCTTTTACAGGCAATATATATGGCATGGTTTCTTTGCTTTGATACAAAGAAACGGAGTATTTTGAATTGAACAATGATTGTGGTCAAATGGGGTTGGTAGGATCAATCCACTATATGATCCAGATCGGCAAAAATGAAATTGTAGTTTCCTGTAGAGCTGTCTATGGTTACTCTGAACCCGTCCAGTCCGGCCGCTATGTATGACACCCCTCCCAGCTCCTTCACATGGGCAAGTTTGTCGGCGTTGGTAATGTCCGCCTTTGCAGTGGCACACCATGTGGAGCTATGGAAATCTACCCAGATGTATTGTCCGGTACTGCCCTCTTCGTAATCTGCTATGTAACAATCCAGAGTAGCCTGGTCGGTGGCCGCCAGGTGCCGGGCCACCGCTGCCGTGTAAGGGGGTGAGCCATGCGCATGTTTTCCTTCTTCGGGCAATAGGTGGCAGCTGTGCCGCTTACATCCGCAAGCCAGCAACAGTAGCACAGAAAATAGAGCAATGAGGCGCATAAACTACCAAACGGGGGTGTACACAATTAACGCCCGATCTAAAAGAATAGTGTGCAAACAAATATTGCGGCTATTACACAGATCAGATCTACCAGCAACATGGTGGATAGTGTGTAACGGGTGTTCTTCACCTTTACGCTGCCGAAATAAACGGCAATAACATAAAATGTGGTCTCTGCGCTGCACTGGAAGACACTGGACAAACGGCCGGCAAGAGAATCTACACCAAATGTCTGCATGGCATCTATCATGAAGCCGCGCGATCCGCTGGAGCTGAACGGCCTGAGTATGGCAACGGGCAGCGCATCCACAACGCCCTTGTCTACATGCAGCATGAGGAAGAATTTTGAAAGTGCGCCTGACACCATTTCGAACACACCACTGTTGCGGAAAACGGAAATAGCCACCAGCATACCCAAAATGTAGGGGAAAATAGTTACGCCTGTATTCAGCCCCGATGAAACACCATCTACAAAGGAAGAGAACACATTCTTGCCATCGGCAGTGAATTTTTTCTCGTGAACGAAGGCATAAACCAGAATGAAGAGAATAATGGAAAGCAGAATAACGTTGGAGATATTGGCGGTGAAGTGATTCTTTTCGGCTATGCCCAAACGGGTGATGTAGAACATAAGCCCCGTGAGGACACCTGCCACGCCGCCCAGTGCTCCTATCAGCACGCCGCTCTTGAAGTTGATGCGCTGGCGCACACCCACCAGTATCAGCGCCGCAAGGGTACCGATGAAGGAGGTGATGATGCACGGCAGCATTACATCGGCAGGGTTTTGGGCATTCTGTGCGGCACGGTAACCTATGATAGATGTGGGTATGAGTGTAAGGCCGGCAGCATGCAGGCACAGGAACATGATCTGCGCATTGCTGGCACGTTCCTTATCGGGGTTCAGTTCCTGCAGGCTTTCCATGGCTTTGAGGCCGAAGGGTGTTGCAGCGGAGTCGAGTCCGAGGAAGTTGGCAGCGAAGTTGAGGGTCATGTAAGAGATGGCCGGGTGTTTTGCCGGCACCTCGGGAAAGACCTTTACAAATACCGGGCTAAGCAGTTTAGCCAACTTCTCTGACGCACCCGAATCGATAAGCAACTGCAGAATCCCGCAGAAGAATGACAGGTAGGCAATGAGCGGTAATATGAGATCAAAAATGGCACTTTTGCAGGTGGGTAGTATGCCATCGGTGGCCAGCTTGCCGCGGGTCACTTTTACTATACCCTTGTCCAGAGTGTAGATCACATCTTGTTTGGTGGTAGCACCGTGCACCACATACTTTCCGTCGGCGGCCGCAGTGATGCTGTCGCGCAAAGGAGACACCATGTCCTTGAGGTACAGTTCTTTTATGAGAAGGGCATCGTCGCGTTTGCCGTTTACAATGTGATCTATGGAATATGCATTGCCTGTGGCCAATGTGCCCAACACATACACAACAGAGACAATAATGATTATAAGCCAGAACCTGCTGAGGACCATATGCGGTCAAAAGTATGAATAATGAGTAATAATAGTATGTGCCGGTATGTGCTACAGCGCGGAGGGTTCTTCTTCTATCAATTCCTCCTCGTTCTTGGAAAACTGTACCAACCATCGGTTATTCGTCTTCACAAGAAACAGCAACTGTTCCTTTCCTTTGTTGTCAGACAGGGTATAGGTCACAATAGCTCTGTCGCCGCTCTGTTTGTAACCATTCACTCCCACCATCACACCGGCCATGTGCCTGCGGGTTGAATCTGAGATCATGTCACTCACGCCTGAGAATTTCTCCAGCAAGGCCTTTGTATCCTCGGTAGCGTTGCGGCACGCCTCAGCGTAGTCCATCCTGTAAAATGCGGTAAGCCATTTATAGGCTACAGTTCTCGGATCGTTCACATCGCTCTTTACAGAGTAGAAGGCCGAAGTGGGTGCGAAGTAACGTATGTAATAATCGACCGGCAAGTGATCATAAGTTGGCTCTATGGCAAATTTCCCTTCCTCGTCAATAAAGCCATACTTGCCTTTATTCTCTACTACGGCCAGACCGCCATCGAAACCGAAAGCGAAATCATACTGAGGTGCAATGATGAACTTTCCCTTTTCGTTGATGTAGCCCCATTTGTCGCTACTCTTGACGGGTGCAAACTTGTTGCCGTTGAACGGGTAGGCATCATTGAAGAGCAATGGTATGACCACGCCTCCGCCGCGTGCTATCCACCCCCATTTATTATCATGTTTCACTAAAAATATCTTTCCATCCACATCTACATCTTCGTAGCGAGGCTCCAGAATGAATTTGCCCGATGTGTGGAGTATGCCCCATTTCCCGGCTACATTCACCTTGGCCATATCGCCGGCAAACGGGTGTGCGTTTCTGTAAACGGTTGGGATGGCGATCTCGCCCTTTTTGTTGATGTAACCCCATTCACCATTGCGGTTCATGACACAGCACAACCCCGACGAAAAGTAACCCACGGCTTTGTATGCGGGTTGTATCACTGTTTCGCCGCTTTTATTCACGAACCCCCATATTTCGCCCTGAGGGCCCAGAACACTATATGCAGCCAGGCCCTCTCTGAAGATCTCGGCAGATAGGGCCTGTTCGAGCGTGAATTTTGTGATGCCGTTCTTATCAACAGCACGGGGTGCGCCTCCGCCCGGCACTACAAATGCAAGCCCCTCGCTGAATGCGGTGGCTGCAGTGTATACAGGGCGAATAACGTAATTCCCTGAATGGTCGATGAAACCCCAACCGGTCTCTTTGTCGAGGTTGGCTACGAGCGCAACACCACCTTCAAAGCAGCCCGCACGGCTGTAGCGGAACGGAATCTCGGTGTGTCCTTCGCGGTCTATGTAGCCATAATATCCATTCTGTTTCACCGGAAAGAAACGCGTATGGCTTCGTCCCCTGTCTCCACAGGAAATGAAAAACACCAAAGCCAGTATGAGGAGTCCGTTTCTTTTCATAGGTAAGGTTCCTAAGCCGGGTTACCCGGAGTATTTGGCTGGTGCAGGGGAGGGTGTCTACTTGATGTTACTTCTTCACAGAGTCTGTTGCCACAGCGGCGCTGTCTGTTGCCGGTGCAGGTTCTTCCATTGCCGGTTCGTCGTCTTTGGGCATAACACCCACCAGATCGCTCTTGGTGAACTGTACCAGCCATTTATCATTTACTTTCACCAGGTTCAGCTTCTGTTCTGTAGGATTATCAGAAGACGAGTAAGTGACCACTGCTTTATCACCTTCCTCCTTTACGTCCTTTATATTGATCTTGATCTTCTTCAGTTCGGTTTTGCCCGAGTCGGTAACACCTTTCGTGAGTTCCTCCAAAGAGCTAAGCAGGTTTTTTGTATCGTCTGTTGAAAGCTTGATGGATTGTTCAAACTCCATATGGTTGAATCCCGTCAGCCAGGTTTTCGCAACTTCTTTCGGGGTGTTCCGGCCGCAGCTGATAAACATTACAGAGGCAACAGCGAGCAGCACCAAACGGCGCATCATGATCTTCATGTATGTACTTCTTTTTAGTATAACAAAGGTATCACTTATATTTCACCTGCCAAACGAGCCGGGCCATCGGGTTGGCGCACAGATTGCCTGTGCCCACAAACCGGTGTCCCATTACGGTGTCGGTGGGTATGCACTCCCGGTCAGCGGCCACGCCGGTCAGCACCTTGTAGACCATTTCGGTGCAATATAACTTATCGTTAGTGGCAAGATCGAACTGCATATCGAAGCGCGGACGCCTATGAAACCAAACGAGCACCTGCTTCTTTATTGCGGTAGAGTCGAGCGGATAACGCACCACTCCAAAGGCCAACTGATTTTGCGGAGAAAGAAAAACCGATGCCGAATCGCGCCGCATACGCGCGTCAGGGTTGTCTTCGCCGCCAATGCAGTGATACACGAATGGGTATCCATTCTCTACTACCACAATGCCACAATGAGAAAAGTCTTTGTTGCCCCTGTTCATACGTGCCAGCATCTGGCTTTGCGCCCCCATACCCATGCGCAGCAACACATCGCCGCTGCGCAAGAAGGATGTGGCAGAATCGACCATGTGCCGGTTCCATTGCATTGCAGCCCTGTTATCAACGGGTATATGGGCTTCTGTTTCGGATACAGTTTCGCTGCCGCTGGCCGATAACAACAGCCCTCCCGAAACGATCGCCGCCGCTATGACCACCCAGATACGCATCATGACCGGGAAAATTAAATTATACGTTGAAGCGGAAGTGCATCACATCGCCGTCCTGCACCACATATTCCTTTCCTTCTATGCGCAGTTTGCCGTTTTCGCGGCAGGCTGCTTCAGTTTTGTACTGTACATAGTCGTTATATGCGATCACCTCGGCCTTTATGAAGCCTTTTTCAAAGTCGGTGTGGATGACGCTGGCCGCCTGTGGCGCTTTCCAGCCACGGTGAATGGTCCAGGCACGCACCTCCTGCACCCCTGCAGTAAAATAAGTAATGAGGTTGAGGAGTGTGTAGGTAGAACGGATGAGACGGTTCAGGCCGGGTTCGGTGAGTCCGTATTCAGACAGGAAAAGTTCTTTGTCTTCAGCGTTCTCCATTTCTGAGATCTGCGCTTCGATGGAGTTATTCATCACTATCACCTGTGCCCCTTCTTCTGTGGCAGCTTTTACAAGCGCGTCAGAATATTTATTGCCCGTGAGCAGCGCAGCCTCGTCAACGTTGGCAACGTACAGAACCGGTTTTTCAGTAAGGAGGAACAGGTCGGCAATTGCTTCACGGTCTTCGCCTTCCAGACCCAGACCCCGAACGTTTTTGCCCTCGCCCAGGTGTTGCTGGCATTGCTGCAATACCTCCAACTGGCGTTTCATTTTCGCATCGCCGGTTTTGGCCATCTTCTCCACACGCTGGATCTTCTTTTCCACGCTCTCCAGATCTTTGAACTGAAGTTCGGTATCAATTATCTCTTTATCGCTTATCGGATTGATGTCGCCCTCTTCGCGCAGGATGTTGTCATCTTCAAAGCAGCGTATCACATGCACAATGGCATCCACCTCACGGATATTGGCCAGGAATTTGTTTCCCAGACCTTCGCCCTTGCTGGCTCCCTTTACCAGGCCTGCAATGTCCACAAACTCAAACGTGGTGGGCAGTATACGTTGAGGCTGCACCAACTCGGCCAGCTTTGTCAGACGGTCGTCCGGCACATCTACCTGACCTACGTTGGGTTCTATAGTACAGAACCTGTAGTTGGACGCCTGTGCCTTTGCGCTATTGCTCACCGCATTGAATAGTGTTGATTTTCCTACGTTGGGCAAACCAACGATACCTGCCTGTAATGCCATCTTACTTTTTTGAAAATTTGCGCAAAGGTAAGCGGAATGGACAAATAGGGGGTTAAAAGATTGACCGATACCAGTATGGACTACCGTAAATGGCAATGCCGGAGCTTTTCGGGCTCCGGCATGCACAGATGAGTAGTTGTGAATATTTAGAGGAAGCTCGCGGCTATTTTCCCTAGTGCAGGTGGTGCCTGGGCTATGCGTGCGTGTTGTGTACAATAAACAAGAAGGAAAGGCAATGTGGCGCGGGTGTCTTTATCTACCGCTTTGCGCCGCACATCTATGTCGTAGTTGTAACATAGTGCTTTCCAGTCATATCTGCTTTTTATGGAGGCAACCTCATTGTCAAATTCGTCCACAATTGTATAAGTGGGTTCGAAGCTTTTGTTCTTGGACACCAGCAAACGTTTTCCGTTTTCCAGTATCATTTCCAATTTCTGACCATTTCCCAGCCTCAAAATGGCGTATGTACTGCCATTTCGCATAATACCGGCATCCTTGCCGCGCGGAACGATGGTGAAACTCTCATCATCGCGGACACTGATCTTCGATCGTTCGCTGAGCCGGGCGGCGTAGCTGACGCACCCTATCGGCTCTTTGTGTTCATTAGTTATTTCTATATTCCGTCCTCCGAGGCGTGTGGCTGTATAATGCATATCTGAAGTTTTTTCGGTTTGCGTGTGCGATGTTTATTTCAATTCGTGTGCCATTTGTTTTTGATATTGAAAATCAATTGGTTACGAATTGCATCTCTATTTGTTTGTTCCAAAAACCGGAATATCAATCCACGATGTGTACTGATCCCCGGTTTCCGATAACTGATAATTTTTGGCACCTTTGCGGCATGAAAAAGTCTATTTTCCTGCTATCCAGTTCTTCGGTTCACGGACACGGCTTTCTGGAGTATAACAAACCTGATATTGAGAACTTTCTGAAGGGCGTGACCACCCCTATACTTTTTGTGCCGTTTGCAGCGGGAAAGGACGAGTGGGACGGGTACACATCCAAGGTGCGTGCTTTCTTCACCACCATTGGCATGAAAGTAAAGGGCATACATACAGTAAGCGAGGAAAAGATGTTCACCGATCATGAAGTGATCTTCATTGGTGGCGGAAATACTTTCAGACTGCTCAACGAATTGCAGCAACGTGGTTTGCTGCCCCGCATCCGGGAAGCGGTGATGAGCGGAAAAATGGCATACATGGGTTCCAGCGCGGGCACCAACATGGCAACATTGTCTATCAAGACCACCAACGATATGCCTATTATCTACCCCGAGGGTGGGTTTGATGCGCTCAACCTTTTCCCCTACCAGATCAATCCGCACTACCTGGATGCCGACCCCACAAGCAGCCACATGGGCGAGACAAGGGCGCAGCGTATTTCAGAGTTCCATCAGGAAAATGACACTCCCGTATTTGGTCTGCGCGAAGGGTCTTACATCCTCATCAGTCCCGACTGTGCCACTACCGGAAAGATGTTCATAGGACGCAAAGCAGGTGCCAGAGTATTCCTGAAAGGGAAACCGGCATTTGAAGCACCTACAGATGTCGAATTCTCACTGAGCGAACTGGAAACCACACGCTAACTCACAGGAGTGTTTTTGGCCTTGTCGAAATGCAACAGCCATTGGTTGCCGTAGCGATCTGTAAGGTCACCGAATAGTGCACCCCAGAACGTAACCTCCAGTTCGTGTGTCACGGTACCGCCGTCGGACAGGCGAGCAAAACAGGCGCGTAGTTCGTCCTCTGCGTTACAATCCAGTATCAACGATACTGAATTGCCGCGAATAAGGCCGCGCTCGCCCACCATATCCGAACCCATTATCTTCAGCGCGCCTCTTGTGAGCGTGCTGTGCAGGATACAATCACGCATTTCCTGTGGCATGCTGCCCGCCAGCGGCGACTCGCCAATTGTCTGAAACTCTAGGGTGCCGCCCAGGCATCCACGGTAGAATTCCATAGCCTCGCGGCAATTGCCCGCAAACGTGAGGTAGGTGATGATCTGCGCCATAATAGTTTGGTAATGAATGGGGTTGCTAATGTTTGCAAAGTTGTAGCGCCCGATGCACAGTAACCATGTGCGAAAGCGACGCAATAAAGGGTTGATTGCGACATCTATCCTTTCTACCTTTGACATGAAAATACAGGCCATGAAGACCGTAGCGATACTTGTTCCCGAGACAGCAGTTATTGAAGCAATTGCCGACCCTAACTATATGTTTCGGGCGGTAAATCAGTTTTTGCAGGCATCGGGCCGACCGGCACTGTTCGACGTAAAACTGGTAGGCGCCACCCGCGAGGTGAAACTGGACAATAGCCTCTTTACAGTACATACCGACCTCCTACTTGACGAGGCAAAAAGCGTTGACATGATATTTGTGCCGGCCATAAGCGGACCGGTGCAGCGGGCCATAGACCTAAACAGAAGTTTTCTGCCATGGATCGTGGACCGCTATAAAGAGGGTGCCGAGGTGGCCTCGTTGTGCATAGGTGCATTCCTGTTGGCTGCTACAGGCCTGCTGAACGGCAAAAAATGCAGTACCCATTGGAATGCGGCCAACGAATTCAGAAATATGTTTCCGGAGGTGGAGCTGGTTGATGGCAGCATCATTACCGAAGAGCAGGGCATTTACTCAAGCGGTGGCGCCAACTCTTACTGGAACCTGCTGCTATACCTGGTGGAGAAGTACACTGACAGGGATACTGCTATACTTGCCTCGAAGTATTTCGCAATAGACATAGACCGCGATAGCCAGGCTTCCTTCATGATGTTTCAGGGACAGAAGGAACATAACGATGAGGCCATAAAGAAGGCGCAGGAATACATTGAGAATAACTACACAGAGAAAATGACCGTAGATGAACTTGCTGCGTTGTGCACAACCGGTAGGCGGAGCTTTGAGCGCAGATTCCTGAAAGCCACCGGGAACACCGTGGTCACCTACATTCAACGGGTGAAGATAGAAGCGGCCAAACGCAGCTTTGAAAAGAGCAGAAAGAACATAAGCGAAGTGATGTATGATGTGGGCTATACGGACACGAAGGCGTTCCGAACCATCTTTCGTAAGATAACGGGGCTTACACCCATTGAGTACAGAAACAAATACCGAAAGGAAACAGCGTAGGCATAATGAAAATGGCAGACAACCTCCATAATCTGCGTCAGTAGCGGGCTTCCAAAGAAATGTTACCTTTGCGCCCCTAAAACAATTCTAATGAAACTGGAAGAACAACTGCAACAGAGAAGCGGCAACACCTGCGAATTATGCCAGTCGGCAGAAAACCTGAAGATGTATGAGGTGCAGCCTCAGGACAGCAATACGGCCGATAACTGCATTTTACTCTGTGGCAAGTGTACTGCCCAGATAGACAAGAAAGAAGAGCTGGAAAGTAGCCGTTGGAATTGCCTTACCACCTCTATGTGGAGCGAGGTGCCGGGTGTGCAGGTAGTTACGTGGCGCCTGCTGAACCGTTTGCGCAACGAAAGCTGGGCGCAGGAAAGCCTGGACATGATGTATATGGATGACGACAGACTGGAATGGGCGAAAGCGACGGGAGATCATGATAGCGACGGATCGGTGGATCTGCACAAAGACTGTAACGGCGCTGTGCTGCATACCGGCGACACGATTGTGCTGACGCGCTCACTTGATGTGAAGGGTACTCAACTAAATGCAAAAATGGGTACAGTGGTAAAGAATATCCGCCTTGTTGAAGACAATACAGAACAAATAGAAGGGAAGATAGAGGGCCAGACCATTGTGATACTTACCAAGTACGTAAGGAAACAAGGAGCGTAAGAGATCAGACTGTTATTGAAGCGGGCAGAACGAAAACGTTCTGCCCGCTTTTTTTACCTGAATAATATAAGGGCGTCGAGACTGTTGATGGGAGCTTCATTTTCTCCCGACAAATTGATTGACCTGATTATAACTTTGGCGCGCAGATCGCCTTGCCCAACAATAGTGAGCGAGTCTGCCGGCAGGTCTCCGTCTTTTGCAACAAGCAATCTATTGAGTAGTGGCTTCAGATCTATCTGCTCGCGCGGCGATCCGTTCCGCGTAATGTCAAGCAGAACAACCTTCTCATCCTGTTTCAGCTGCACTGACATAGAGTCAGAAAGATCGGCAGCGTCGCTGCGACCCCAAAGACGCAATTCATGTGCTCTATTGTACCCTGATATATTAAACCCGGTGGTGCCGTCATTGCAATTGAACGACCGTATGACATTTTCTGTTTCAGCTTTCCCGGGAACGGTGGTACAGATCATCAGGTCCAGTTTCTTCTCCAGTTGCCGACGCTCATCCCATGAATAGCGACCTCGTTCATTAGTGACCGGGGCTATTTCTTTCACCACTTTAGCCAGTGGCTCGGCAAAGAGTGGCTGCAATTTTTCTACAGCGTTTCTCTCCACAAAATAACTGATGATCGCATCCACCTCTGTAGCATCGGTTGTACTCATTGACACGCCCTTTCCCTCAGCAGCGTGCGCCAAGTGGTACTTTTTCATGATGTGCTCCAAACGAAGACGCTGGCTGAACGCTGATACCGAAAATGCGCTCCATGGGCCCAATACCGACAACAAACCTATCACAATAAGCGTGCGCGGAATGATGCGTATGTTCTGTTCTTTTGAGAAAACGAAGTAGAGACTGATAATGCCCAGCCACAACCCCAGCAGGCTAAGGAAGTAGCGGCTTTCGGTGATGCCGTATTTGCCCACACGCGCCCACGTGGCTGCATACAACAAGACAATGAGCGGCAATGTGGCTCGGAAGAAAATCCGCGCAAACAAACGAACCCATGCAGCTAAGGCATCTGTGCGCAGAGGCTCCGATAACAAAACAGCCAGGATACCAACAACAGAATACGACATTATTAGCGTGCTGACCATACCACGCGGCAATTGCCAGGTAAACAAGATCTTCATTCCGTAGGCATAGAGAATGACCATGTACAGGAACACAAGCGGAATGAGAATGAACTGCACAAATATTTTCAGCATTACCGGGAACACCCGCTCTTCATTCAGATCTTTATAATCAGCAGGAATGCCTGCAACAAAAAACCAGGTGCTGAATACGCCCGCAACGGCTATCCACAAGTATACGTACAGGTCGCTGTTCACGTTCAGATCGAACAGCTTATCTGAAGCACCTATAGCGAGGGCGAGCCCGCCAAACAGAGCGGCCGAGAATATACCCGATAATATGAAACGCGAAAACAACAGCTGGTTGTATCTCCAGAAACCTTTTCTTTCGTTATGACCTATATAGGGAGCAACAGCCACCATCAGATGCGTCACTACAACGAGCACGAAGTAGGTGATGGTGCGGCTGATATCCTCGAATTCATTGGTGGGTGCGAGCCAATGCCAATAAGCCCATGTGAGACCCACAGTTGCTACAGATAGAATGTGTCTAAGGTTCTTATTGCCCTGTCTTTCTGCAAAAAGCGTGAATGCCAGAGACAATGACAAACCCAATGAACAAGACAGCAACGCGCCGATATTGGAGCCGGCATTGTCGTTCACCATAAGCATGCCTATGTAGCTGCCACAAATAGCAAACAGAAGCGTGGCATAGAACCTGCTGAACGAATTTTTGGCCATACCGACCAGATAGGAAAATGAGGGTAGCTTCATAAGCGGAGATATATTCAAATTTACAAACTAATAATAACAGCATTGTCCCGGTATTATTGTTTGCCAGCGGATATTTAGCATTTTATATAGCCACCTGTGAATAATTGGCCAAACCCATTATATTTGCACCCTCAAGTCAGGGGAATTAGCTCAGCTGGCTAGAGCGCTTGCTGTCCCGAATGCTTTCGGGAAAGAGGTCACCGGTTCTATTGAGAGTTCTTAAAATAATGGGGAATTAGCTCAATGTTCCCGTGCTTGCTGTCCCGAATGCTTTCGGGAAAGAGGTCACCGGTTCAATTGAAAGTTCTTAAAATAATGGGGAATTAGCTCAATAGTTCCGCGCTTGCTGTCCCGAATGCTTTCGGGAAAGAGGGCACCGGTTCAATTGAACGTTCTTAAAATAATGGGGAATTAGCTCAATAGTTCCGTGCTTGCTGTCCCGAATGCTTTCGGGAAAGAGGGCACCGGTTCAATTGAAAGTTCTTAAAATAATGGGGAATTAGTTCAGTAGTTCCGCGCTTGCTGTCCCGAATGCTTTCGGGAAAGAGGTCACCGGTTCTATTGAAAGTTCTTAAAATAATGGGGAATTAGCTCAGCTGGCTAGAGCGCTTGCATGGCATGCAAGAGGTCACCGGTTCGACTCCGGTATTCTCCACCAAGGGCTGTCGCAAAACGACAGCCCTATTTTTTTTATGTCCTACACCGTCTACATCATCTATT
>JACSRV010000115.1 GCA_014879545.1 Chitinophagaceae bacterium
CCAATACGGATGCCCGAATAAAACTTAAGAGACTTTATCCGTCATTACAGGATTAACTTAACACTAGTATAAAACATGCGTCATTTTTTGCCTCATTCTTGCGTATTTTTGGGCAAAACGACCCTAGGTATGTACGATACTTTTACCGATAAATATGATAAATTGTTATCCAGATACGTTGCTCATATCGAACGCAACATGAAAGAACGTTTGACAAATGCTAGGGATAAAGTAGCAGTATTCGAAGACATTGGCAGTGAACTAGCCAATGTGAACAGGCTAATGTTGGCTACACCTAAAGCAGCAGAACTGCTCGGTAATTTTGTCCAACAATATAAAAGTGGCGTAACAATCGATGAGATATTAGAAGATCTTAAACTTCGCTACGGCTATGATGACGAGGCTTTTGCAGGGCATATAAATAAGCATACGGATTTAACTATATATTACGCAAATGATGAAGATCGGCGTTTTACCCTCCTTGCTTCCGAAAAACCCAAACTATTAAAGTTTCTTGTTCGGTACATGGCTACACAGCAAATCAAAGAAAGGTTGTCATCGCTGTCAATAAAGGCGGATAAAACCTCACAAGCAGAAAATATCACATTATATCCAGTGATCTGGACAGGTAGCCGAAATAATAACAACGAGTTTGTTCAGCTGATATATGGGTTGCACGAAGCCGGCTATCTTAATGAGGGTAATGGTGAGATTACGAAAATCGTAGAAAGCCTTGCCTCCATCCTGAAAATTTCTCTTGGCAAAGGCTGGCAAAGCAATTTGTCTTCAAGTGTACACAAATCGAAAAAGGATTACGAACCTCCTGTTTTCGAGAAAATAAAGCAGGCTTATTTGCGCTACGCTGACGATCTGATCATGGCAAAGAAGACAAACAAATGAGTTAAATGTAATTCATAATAGCAAAAGGCAATCTAATCGGCTGCCTTTTTTCGTTTTTGCAAATGCATCACTGGCGGGCATTTCACATTTTTCTGCCCCAACCTCAACTCCAAGTTGGAGGATTACTCCGTTTTGCCATGGTAATTTTATTTGACTAAAACGGTGGGATCTATGCAAGACCAATGGCGCAAAGTGGTGGACAGATTGGATAATATTGAAAGGCTATTACTGCAAATAGTTAGGCAAGGAGCTGAAAAAGATGTTGGCGATGGTGACACTGCTCTGTTAACACTGAAACAGGCAGCGGAATTTCTGCATTTGTCAACATCGAGCATTTATAAGTTAATATACAAGAAAAACATCACGCCGGTTCAGCGTACAGCGAAGAGCAGAATCTTGTTTACGAAAGAACACTTGATAAATTATCTGAAACAAAAAAACAGCAACTAAAAATCAAACTATATGGCGTTTATCAAAGAACCCTATTCGGAAAGCCGGGTAGAGATGATTTCGGAATTTTTAAAGAAGGAGGCTTCAATTGGCAACTCTAAAGATTATGAAATAAAGATTGACGAATTGAAGGTGGTTAGCAGGAACAATAATCCCGACAGGTTTTACGAGTATGAGGAATTTGTTATGCCTGAGAGCCGGAACATAACCATTATCATTCATGACAAGTCGCATACCAGTACAAAGTACATCCTATTATTGCAAAAAGAAGTTCCCAATGGTGATGATCTGTCTGGTATAGAAAAGAACCTGCATATAAAGATGCAACATGAAAAGTCTAAATGGGCGTATAATCAGCTCCAACGGGATTACACGGACTTGAAGCAGCAGCTAAAGGAGTGTGAGGACTATTGCAATCAGCTAAAGGACAAAAATCATGAACTGGAGGTAGAAAAAAGTAAATCATCGGGCAAGCTCACGGAAACCGTTCTTGGTTTGGCTGGAACTTATTTTGCGAATAACCCAGATGCTCTTGGGCGTATTCCCATACTCGGCAATATTTTGGGAGGCGGAATGAACAAAGCGTTATCAGGAACCGATCGGGTGAACTGCTCTTGTGCCGAAGCTCCAAAAGAGTTTACCGGAAAGGTTAACGAACAAGATGCTGTACGTTTGAAAAAGGCGTTCATTCCTTTCTTTCCACCAGAATACATAGAAAAAGCAATGGAAGTAGTAGTGCTATTCTTCAATGACAATCGTTTTATTGACCAGACAAAAGCAGGAGTTGAAAAACTTATTGCCGAAAACAGGAAAAAGCAGAAGACTGCGGCGTAAGAACCCTATGTCAGAAACACAAGAACAATAACATAAAACTAATAAAACAAAAGAGTTATGGCTTTTATGAAGGAGATGTATTCGGTCAGCGGAATAAATAGAATTTATCAGCTACTGAAGAATGAGGCAGCAAGTGGCTGTCCTAAGGACTATGATATAAAAGTGGATGCTATGAAGGTGGTCAGCAGAAACAATGACCCGGAGCGTTTTTTTGAACATGAACAGTTCCTTGTTGCCAGCAGTAAGAGTATTGTCGTCAATATTTATGACGGAGCATCGCCACGCTGCATGAAATACACCTTATTGCTCGAACCCGAGCGATCAACTGAGCACGAATTGTCCGGTATTGAAAAGTCGTTTAACACAAGGATGCAACAGGAAAAGAAAAGCTGGGAGTACGACAGGCTAAAATCAGAGAACAATGAACTAAGGCAAGAGCTTGATGAAAAGGCTAAGTATGTGTCGCAATTGGAAGCACTTATTAATACGATGAGGGCTGAAAAAGAACAGATGCCCGGTAAGGTAACCAATGCGTTGATTTCTCTTGCAGGGCTATTTCTATCAAATAAAAACGGTCAGGAAGATACATCCTTGCTTGCTGGTTTGTTAAGCCCTTCAGCAACAGAAGACGATGGTACAGAAAATATGGTAGCTACTTTTCGACGCTCAGACAATGTAGAAAGGACATCCGAAGAAAAGGAGTCCCCGGATTTTCAAAACGAAGACCTGCAATATACCGGCACTGCTACAGAAGAAGATTTTACCAGATTGGAAAGATCACTTATTCCATTATTTGCGCAGGAGCATAGGGAAACGGTATCAACTGTTGTGAGTGTCATGTACCACAATAACAACCTGATACCTGAAATAGCAGAGTTGCTGGCTAATGAAGATTCAGAACAGCAGCAGGCAGCCTAAATCGATTTTATCACCAGTAAACAACAACTAAAATGGGCAAAATCTACGATGTTATAGTAGGAATTGAAGCAGAAAGTAGGAAGGAAGCAGAGCAAAAATTGCTCCAAATACAGCAGTTAGCGGTTAACCATAGTAAAAGGAGCGACGGCAAGCAACAAGTGGCTACTTACGAGACTGAATTATCCCCGGTTAAGGCAGCAATGGGTATTTTGGCAATTATCGGTTTACGTTGGGTAAGCGACAAACTGAACCCAAACAAAAAACCAGACGAAAGTACCGACCCACTATTCGATATGAAAATGCGCAAAAATAAATGGCAAAGAGAGCGGCGAAAACGAAAACAGGAGGAAGAAAGAGCGAACGTTTTTGCATTTTTGGATAACACAGCACATCCTTGATGTGATAAAATTGTTCGTCTTGGAAAAAGCACTACGTTGGAACAAACGTTCTGCCTGTATATTATTAATTGGGTTAAAACCGTGCATGAAATATGGCATGATATTTGATAATCAATATATTATGAGTAATGAAAAACAGATATAAGAAGAAAATACTACCTTTGTATGAAAACAAGGTGACTACAGAAGTCGTTATAGAGAACAAAGTATCAATTGCAGTTTGCCGGAAAATTTTGAAAGAAAAAGCGAAAAGTTATACAGACAATCAAATTGAACAAATAAGAGATTTTTTTTACAAGCTGGCAGCAATTACCTACGAGGAATACGAACAACGAAAAGCAACCATTATTATACCACTGACACAAAACAAAACAGACAATGAGGAAAGCCATTATTTACGTGCGAGTTAGTACGGACGAGCAAAGCGAAAAAGGATATAGCCTTGCACATCAGGAAGAAAGGCTAAGGAACTACTGCAAATTACAAAATATCGAGGTAGTTGGCTTTTATAAAGAAGACCATTCAGCCAAGACCTTTGACCGTCCTGCATTCACCCAACTGTTGAGTTTTCTTAAGAAAAACAAGCAAGCGGTTGACCTGCTCTTATTCTTAAAGTGGGACAGGTTCAGTCGAAATGCAGGAGATGCTTACGGAATGATCAACCAGCTCAATAGGCTCGGAGTAGAGCCACAGGCTATGGAACAGCCGCTTGACCTGAATGTTCCCGAAAACAAGATCATGTTAGCTTTCTATCTTGCCGCTCCTGAAGTGGAGAATGACAGGCGTTCACTGAACGTTATTGCAGGAACCCGCCGGGCAATGAAAGAAGGTAGGCATTGTACTTGGGCACCAATAGGGTATAAGAATATCAGGACAGAGGATAACCGTCCCATTATTGTACCCGGCAATGACGCACTATTGGTGCGATGGCTATTCGAAGAAGTAGCCAAGCAGGAGAATAACGTGATGGATATTTGGCGTGAAGCATCGAAAAAGGGACTAAGGGTTAGTAAAAGCAATGTCTTTCTTATGCTGCGTAATCCAATATACATGGGCAAGATCAAGATAGGCGCATATAAGGACGAACCTGCAACCATTGTAAAAGGCATTCACGAGCCTATCATATCGGAGGGATTGTTCTATATTGTTCAGGAGATACTCGATGGAAGAAGGCCTAGTCACCCTACGGTTCATGTTGGTAAAGATGAGTTACCCCTGAGGGGCTTTTTAAAGTGCCCTAAATGTGGCACAAAACTAACAGGTAGTGCATCAAAAGGAAGGAGCAGCAGGTATTTTTATTACCACTGTACCAGCAAATGCGGGGTACGTCACAAAGCAGAGGTGCTTAATAAGGAGTTTTTGAAGGAACTAAAGAAGATCACGCCGGATGAACAGGATATATTGCTATTTGAAACAATAGCTACGGATTACTATAAAAAAGCAGGTAGTGCCAAGTCCGTTAACGTTAAGGAGATTGATGATGCAATAGAAAAGCATCGGGTTAGGATACAGAATGCCCTGCGTCGTATGTCTGACGAAGAAATAAGTCCGGCGGAATACAGGGACATTAAGTACATGTATGAACCTGAAATAGAGAAGTTGCTTCGAAAAAAACAAGATGTAAGCAAGGTAGACGACAATCTGATGAAATACATTACTACGGTTACTCAAGGACTAAGAAACCTGCCAAAGTATTACCAGACGGCTACTTTAGCCACCAAACAGCGCATAATCGGTTCGATGTATCCCGAAATGCTAATTTTTGAAAATAATACATATCGAACCGGCAGAATTAATGAAGCAGTCAGGCTGATATGCAAGCCAGAAAAGGTTTTGAAGGAATATAAAAAAGGAATGGCTCTAAAAAATGAGAGCCATTCCAACTGCGTAGTTCCATCTGGATTCGAACCAGAACAAACAGAACCAAAATCTGTTGTGCTACCGTTACACCATGGAACTAAATAGTATCCGGTTGGGGTTGCAAATGTAGAATTGCTTTCTAAAAAAAACAAGATTTTTTTAGACGCAAACGAATATTTTTTCGAACGTTTATTGAACGATACCGGGTGCGGTATTTGTAGCTTACTCTACCTCTGCCAGCGACTTCTTAAGGAAATCTATCACTTTCACTTCCGTCGCATCCATACCCCTCAGCTCTGCCAGAAAAACAGACACCCAATCGGTCAGGTGAATGAGGTAGAAAATCTTCTCCCAATAGGTCTTTCCTTCAGAAAAAATGTCGATCTGAGTAGGTCCGTACTTTTTGAATATCTTTTTGCCTATTTCTATGCGGGCTTGCACGCGCTTGTAGTCGTCTTCGTTGCGCAGCACGATCACCGCCTTGTCAGACGCATCATCGCGCCAGCCCACCAGTTCGTTATGGTTCATTTCGGGTACTGCCCCACTCCACGAAAGCACCTTGCTATTTTCGTTCAACTGTTGGCGGAACCGGATGGCAACGCCTTCGATCATTGACGATGAATAAACGATAGGAAGCTTTCCATGCACTTTTTTGGCAATTGCCATCGCTTTCTTCTGAATATCGTTACCGGCAGCCTTCAACTGCTTTATTGATCCCTTTATCTCGCGCTCATAACTGTTACCTATGAGATTGAAATGGTGTAATACACGCAGTATCTGTACCAGAGAGTAACCCAGGCACGCCCTCGGTGGCATACCGGCCGGCACCAGGATACAATCCAGCTTCTTCGCACCGGCAAATTCAGCTATCTTTCCGCCGGATGTGATACACAAAATAGTGGCCCTGCGCCTTTTAGCCTCCTGTAGCGCCATTACTGTCTCTTCCGTATTGCCCGAATAGGAGCAGACCAACACCAGCGTCTTTTTGCCCACAAATGCCGGCAAGAAATAGTCCTTATTTACAACAAATGGTATTTTCAGCTTGTCGAATACGAAATTCTGCACTATCGATGCACCTATCCCGCTGCCACCAAGACCTGTAACTACCACATTATCAAAGCTGCCCTGAGGGGTAAGGAACTTGTGATTCTTTCCTATGATAAGTGCTTCCTGCAACTGAAGCGGAAAATCCATTACTAATTGTTTCATCATAATATTTGCTTTTTCTTCTTCCGGTCTTGAACACCCGATCGGAAAATGGCCAAAAAGAAGGCGGTTTTATACGGTTAATCGGTATATTTAAATTTCAATGGCCAAACATAGTAAAATTGGGATAAAAGGCGAACAAATCGCTGCAGACTTTTTGCAAAATAAAGGTTATAAAATTCTGCATTGTAACTGGCGCTCCGGAAAAAAGGAGGTAGACATCGTTGCTACCCATGGCGATCTTCTGGTATTTATTGAAGTGAAGACCAGATCTTCGGCTACGTTTTTGTTTCCTGAAGAAACGGTAAACCGGAAGAAACAGAACAATCTAAGGGAGGCGGCCGAAGCTTTTTTAGGGCAAAACGAATATTACAAGAATGTTCGATTTGACATTGTATCGGTCCTGCTGAACGGAGAACACGTAAAAGAAATTATTCACTTTGAAGAAGCTTTCTAATTGCGATGAAAGCAGGCAGCAAGTATAAATTACAACCTAAAGTAAAATTTAAAACGAACTACACCGTTTGAAGAAATTCAATACTCTTTGTCTTATCCGAGTCTATTTCGCTCTTTAATTCATCTAAACTATTGAATTTCATTTCATTGCGAATCTTATTTTCTATATAAACTTCAATAGTATCGCCATAAATATCTCTATCAAAATCGAAGATATTAACCTCAATTTTCAACTCTTCAGTGTCCGACACTGTAGGATTTTTTCCCACACTCATCATACCTCCATACACCTGTCCACCCCACTTCACACGCACCGTGTAAACCCCGATACCGGGAACCACCTGGTCTGCATCGCTCATAACCAGATTGGCTGTTGGATACCCCAACTGTCTTCCCAGTTGTCTGCCGTGCACAACTTTTCCGGCAAAAGAATAGGGCCTGCCCAGCATTGAGGTGGCCTCCACTGCATTGCCCGACATAACCGCATTCCTGATCTTGGTTGAACTTACCGCCGCCTGATCTATCAACTGAGCAGGGATCTCGAGGACTTTATACCCGAACTGTGGTGCCAACTCCTGCAACAAGGAAATATTCCCTGTGCGGTCGTGACCAAACCTGTGATCGTAGCCAATTATGATGGTATGAGGAGAAAAATGGCGTACCAGAAATTCTTCGATATACCCGCCTGCCGACAATGAAGCGAACTCGCGGGTAAAAGGTACAACCACAACATGCTGAATACCAATAGACTGTACCAATTCCAACTTCTGCGCAAGCGGAGTAATGATGCCCAGAGACTCATTAGGAAACAGCAACTTACGCGGGTGAGGATCAAAAGTTATCAGTATACTTTCACCACCCTCAGCCGCAGCTTTTTCAGCTACATTCTGCAAAATGGCACGGTGCCCTTGGTGCACACCATCGAAAGTGCCGATTGTAACTACTGCGCTCTTAAATGAAGGCAATGCTCCCGTACCGTGATAAACAGCCATATTTCCACAGCAAATGTACACCTTAACCGGACATTGTGGTAGCCGGATTCAGCCAATAGCCGTATAAACCATCGTAATTTAATTGATGTTTTCTCTGTAATTTTATCAAAAACCAAACCCACCTTACAATGAGGGTATCAATATTCGTTGCAATATTACTTCTGTTCAATACTTCCTTTGGACAGAAAACCGAACGATTCTCAAGAGCAAAGATCCTTTTAGATAGGGAGCACACTATTGCCGGACTCGCACAACTGGGGCTGGCAGTGGACCATGGTGAACATAAAAAGAACACCTTCTTCATATCAGACTTTTCCGAGAATGAACTGACGTCTGCCCGCAATGCCGGGTTCAAAGTTGAGATCGTTATCGACGATGTCCAGCAGCATTACAGGGACCAGAATAAAAAAAAAGCGGGCGAAAAAAGCACGGCGGTAAGTTGCGGAAATGACATCTACATAACTACGCCAACTCATTTTCATTTAGGTAGTTATGCAGGTTACTTCACCTATTCTGAAGCTCTGGAGATACTCGATTCCATGCGCCTGCTCTACCCTTCGTTAATAAGTGCCAAACAATCTATAGGCTCCTACCTGACCATAGAAGGTCGCCCTATTTATTGGGTGCGCATTTCAAACAACCCGGATACGGCACAACCTTTAAAGCCGCAGATGCTCACAACATCGATCCACCATGCGCGTGAACCTGGTAGCCTGTCATCTAACATATATTACCTGTGGTACCTGCTTGAAAACTACGCCACCGACCCGCAGATCAAAAAGATAATAGACAACACCGAGTTGTATTTCGTACCCGTGGTGAACCCTGACGGCTACCTCAGGAACATAACCACCGACCCATCGGGCGGCGGATTGTGGAGAAAAAACCTCAGAAACAATCTTGATGGCACCTACGGAGTTGACCTGAACCGCAATTACGGTCTCACTTTTGCCTACGACAACATCGGCTCCAGCCCGGTGACCAGCTCCCAAACGTACAGAGGCACGGCTGCGTTCTCGGAACCGGAAACGCAAGCGATCCGCTATCTGGCTCAAAATCACAACTTTACATTCAACCTCAATTTCCATACCTACAATAATGCGCTCATCTACCCCTGGGGGCATATTCCGTCATCTCTCACGCCCGACTCATCAAAATTCATTGCGTTTGGCGCTTACATGACAGAATATAACCATTACCGATACGGAACATGCGACCAAACCCTGAGTTACGTGTCCAACGGAGGCTCGGACGACTGGATGTATGGCGAAACAACGACAAAGAACAAAGTTTTCGCCTTTACGCCCGAGGTAGGCGACGACGAATACGGATTCTATGGACCGGCAACCAACATTGAGCACGACTGCAAGAACAACCTCGCAATGAACGTAAAAACGGCGGCCTTGCTTCTACCCTACGCCGAAGTGACCAGCCAGGACGACAAGATACTTGTGGCTCCTTCAGGCTACTTGCACTACAATATTCGCAGGTTGGGCATACCCGACGGTGCCACTTTTACGATGAGTATTACCCCTTTGGACAGCTGGCTCACTGTGCCTTCTACACCCAAAACATACGCAGGACTTGGTCTGTTGCAGGAGGTTTCAGATTCGTTCAGCTACTCCGTTTCGGCGGCCACGCCCAATGGCCAGCAGATAGGATACGTGCTCAAAACCAACAACGGACTCTACGACATCTACGATACTGTTCGCTTCTACTATGGCAAGAAGTACAATATCACAACTCCCTCTACATCAACACTTTCCGATTATTCATCTTCCGACTGGAGTGTATGCACCGGCCAATACCATTCCGCTCCTTCTTCTTTGAAAAGCAGCGCGATATGTGGCAATTATTCCGACGGCACCACAGCCACACTGCAGCTCACCACTCCGGTAGACCTGACCTATTCTACCGAAGCATGGCTGCGCTTCTGGGGGCGTTGGGGTATCGAATCAAAATATGATTACTTTTCTGTGCAGGCAACAATTGATGGCTTCTTCGATTGGCAACCACTTTGCGGGTCACGAACACGTCGGGGCACCATGTACCAGATCTACGATAAACCGGTTTACGACGCACAACAACCCGAGTGGGTCAAAGAGCACCTTAGCCTCAACGACTATCTGGGGCAAAAGGTATTACTGAAATTTGAATTGGTAAGCGATGCCGCCAACAATTACGATGGAGTATCGTTGGACGACATCGAGATCCGGTCAATACAAGACACACCAAGTTACGTGGACCGTGTCAACCTGACCACCGCTCGTGTTTTCGTTTTTCCCAATCCTGCGGGAAACACACTTACGGTTAGCCTGCCTGCTAACATGAAAAACGCACCTGCCAAAGCAAACCTTACTGACTGCCTCGGACGGGAGTTATTAACCTTCGAAATGAATAGCGATGCGGCTAACCGACTGGACATATCGAAACTACCGGAGGGGATATATACGTTGAAGGTGATATCGGCGGCAACCTCAGTACCCGATGTCCAGAAGATCGTTATTCATAGGTAACGCTACTGATCACGAACAGTGCCAACGGATGATTTTATGTGTATATTTACTTTAGCTACATAATGTCGTCTGTCATGAAAATTTTCTCCGCCGCCCAGATCAAAGCTTGCGATGCATATACCATTCAGGCATCCGGCATTCGCTCCATCGACCTGATGGAACGTGCCGCGCAGACGTGTATCAACTGGCTCACAGAGAATCTACCAAGGGAATCACTATTTGTTGTGTTGTGCGGTGGTGGCAACAATGGAGGTGACGGCTTGGCAATAGCACGCCTGCTTCACCGACGCGGAATAGGCGTTAAAGCTTTCCTGCTGGACCTGGGCTCAGACCGTTCTGCCGACTGCGAAAGCAACCTCCAAGCACTACAACAACTGAACAAAGACCTGGTTGGCTTTGTAGCGACCAACACGTTTATTACCGACATTCCTTCCAACATAGTGATTATCGATGCCATATTAGGCACCGGCACCAACCGGCCACTGTCAGGGTGGCTGGCGTCTTTCGTCAAGCAGGTTAACAGCCTGCCAAACCGTAAAGTTGCTATCGACATGCCGACCGGCCTTTCGGCTGACAATGCCCCTTCGCCGGGCGAGGTAATATTTGAGGCAGATGACACATTGAGTTTCCAATTCCGGAAACGGGCATTTCTTCACCCGGAGTCCGAGCCATTCACCGGCAACGTACATATTCTTGACATCGGGCTGGATGCTACATTCATTTCCGCCACGCACACCCAATATACCACCACCGGTCAAAACGAGGCGAGAAAGCTCTATAAGCCACGACCCGATTTTGCCCACAAAGGCACTATGGGGCATGCATGTATAGTGGGTGGCAGTTACGGCAAAATGGGGGCTATGATTCTTGCTGCATCTGCGGCGCTACGCACGGGTGCCGGATTGGTTACAACGTGTATACCCTCGTGCGGCTACAACATCATGCAGACATCAGTGCCTGAAGCCATGTGCCACACCAGCGGCACCGATGCCATCGTAGGTATACACCCACCGGCAAACACAAGTGCTATCGGCATTGGGCCCGGTCTTGGCACCGATGCCGACGCCGTTAATGCACTCAGTGTATTTCTCGAAACATGGTCGCGCCCGGTAGTTTTAGATGCCGACGCGCTTAATATAATCGCCACTCATCCCGACCTGCTCTCCCGCATACCGGCTGGTTCTGTCATTACACCGCACCCAAAAGAGTTTTCACGCATCTTCGGCGAAAACACCAACACTATGGTGCAGGTCGACCATGCCCGTATCCAGGCGATGAGATACAATATAAACATCGTTCTCAAAGGACACTTCACTGCCGTGATCGATCCCGACGGAAACTGTCGTTACAACACCTCCGGAAACTCGGGCATGGCAACAGGCGGCTGCGGCGATGTGCTCACAGGCATCATTACCGCGCTCATTGCCAACGGATATACGCCCGACAATGCTGCGGTGCTTGGCGTATATCTCCATGGCCATGCTGCCGACCTCGCAGCTGCCGACCAATCAAAAGAAGCGTTGATCGCTTCGGACATTGTGAAGTACCTAGGAAGGGCATTCCTCTCATTCGTATAAATATTACGTCTCCGCCAACAGAGTAAAAACACCCGAAAAAACAGGTGTTTTTACTCTGTTTTGTTGAAAAACCCATCTATAGATTTGCATGATAAGTTTTTGAAATAACTATCAATCTCTGGTATCATGAACTATTTTTCACGTGTTTTATTGGCACTGTTGTTTTTTGTATCAGCAGACAACGTCGTTGCCCAGAACGACTCAGTGATGAGGGCGCACTTCATCAATGTGGGACAGGGCGCGGCAGCACTGCTCGAGTTTCCATGCGGAGTGGTGATGATAGACGCCGGCGCGCAGGATGACGAGTATGAGGCAAAACTGATGGACTATCTCGCCCGATTCTTCAAACGCAGAAAAGACCTTAACAATACCATAGACCTGGTTATGGTCACCCATCCACATGTCGACCACAATCAGGCTTTGATGCAGTTGGCACAGACCTACCGCGTGGACCGGTATATAGACAACGGTATGAGGACCGGCTCGGGAAAAGCAAACCAGAAGTGGTTGCAGGATAATGCCGCCGGTGCAGACATTCTCTACGAGAATATAACGTTTGAAAAAGTGACAAAAAACGGCAGCAAGAAAGGACTCACCGACTCTATCATTGATCCAATAAATTGTCCCACCGGAAACCCTGCTATCGTCATGTACTCCGGTCAGTTTATCAACCAACCCGACGACTGGAGCAAAACCGCCTTTGGTAATGCTAACAACCATAGTCTGGTAGTAAAAGTCACATTCGGAAAATCTTCACTGCTTTTTACCGGCGACCTTGAGACCGAGGGAATTGAAACGCTCCTTGGTTACTATTCAGGCACGAAAGCACTTGATGCCGATGTATTGCTGGTGGGCCACCACGGCGCCAAAAATGCCACAACCGAAGACTACCTGCACACAGTGACCCCTAACATCGCAATTATATCGTGCGGTCCCTGGGATTATGGCAAAAATGAAGGATCCGGATTCAACACCTACTCTTATGGCCACCCACGCATTTCTACATTGAATATGCTCGGTAACTATATCCCGGGTCGCAGGTCTGAAGCAATAACCGTACAAGCTGCAGAAGGAGCCCGCGATTTCAGACCTTATACGGTTGACAAAAAGATATACGCCACTCCCTGGGACGACCATATCGTTGTTCGCGCCGACCTCAAAGGCAAGTACACCGTCACCACTACAGATTGACACTATTTCATCTCTCCATTTATAACAACATAAACAAACTCACCTATGTCTAGCGCAATTTATTACATGTTCCTCGGAGCTTTCTCCGTCATTGTCGTATTGCTGGCAAAAAAGACCAACATGCTTCGCGACACCAACTCTGCCGACATTAGCACTGCAGACCACCCGGACCAGAATGACGGGACTGATGCCCCACCGGCAACAACACCTCCGGCGAAAACCAAGTCGCCCGACCCTGCACCGTTCAGCCTGGCACGCTCTCAGTTCGCTTTCTGGACGATCATCATCTTCAGCTCGTTCCTGTACATACTCTTTAAGCACGATTATCAGATACCTGCCATAAATACGGTGAACCTGATACTGCTCGGAATTGTCGTATCAACCAGCGCATCAGCGAAGCTGATTGACGAAAGCCAGAAGAAAAACGGCAATCTCAATTCCGACTTTCCTTCCGAGGGTTTTATCCTCGACATTCTATCTGATAAAAAAGGAGTATCCATCCACCGTCTCCAGAACGTGCTGTGGACTCTGGCGGTTGGGCTCATCTACATCCATTATGTAGCCAATGAAAGCACCCTGCCTGATGAGACTGTAATATCAGAAAATCTTTTGTTATTGATGGGAATCAGTACAGGCGCATACCTCGGGGTCAAGACCACCGAAAACAACAAGTAAAAGGAAAGGGCTACTGCATTACCCACGCCCGCATGCCATTGCACTCTCGGAACTCTGGTGCCAGCCACAAGTAAAAGGTTGGCACCTTTTCCGTTACCCACCCCTGTACTTTGTTCTGCTTTTTCTGCTCCAGTGCCACCTGTTGAATCTTTCCGTAGTCCTCTTTCAGATTGGCTTTGTGAGGAGATGTGCGGGTGCGTAGATAAACGATTCGGCAAGACTTCTCACGTTGTTCGTTCACAAACACATGTGGAGCAGAGAAACCACCGGGTTTCAAAGTGTCGAGCAACAACACCATTACCGGGTCCAGCTTGGTGATATCCAGGTCCGAACCACCGGTCTGAGGATCATTCACCATACCTCCGGTACGCTTCGCTGCTTCATCGGTAGAGAACTTACCAACAGCTTCCTGAAATGACATTTTACCGCTGGTCACCAGTTTATGTACACTGTCCAGTTTACCCAATGCCTGGTTCACATCAGCTGTTGTTACGATAGGCTTTATCAGGATATGGCGCAGATCGCACTCATCGCCCCTGCGACTGATCATCTGAATAATGTGATACCCGAATTTTGTCTTAACTATCGGCGATATCTCACCGTTCTGCAACTTGAACGCCGCACTCAAAAACTCAGGCACCCAGGCTCCGTTGCGGGTCACCCCATCATAACGACCACCATTGTCTCTACTGCCCGGATCTTCGCTGTATGAACCTGCAGCAGCTTCAAAACTCATGCGTCCCTCAATTATTTTCTTGCGTATATCTTCAATATTATCGTGGGCATAGTCTTCCATCTCCTGACTCACCTTCGGATCGATCACTATTTGACCTACCTCTACCGTTGCCGGAAAGAACGGCAGACTATCCACAGGTATCTTTTTATAGAAGGCTTCCACCTCGGCAGGAGTGATCTTCACATTCTCAAAAATCTTCTCGGTGATCTTTTGAGCCAGCATCTGCTCACGTATCACGTCCCTGTATTCTTCCTTCAGCTGAAACACGGTTTTACCCGATACTTGCTCCAACTTTTCCTTAGAACCATACATCTGGGTAAAATAGCGCAGGCGGTTATCCAGTTGCCCCTCCACATCATCATCGCTCACGGTCACACTATCCCTGTCGGCCTGTTCCATCATCATCTTCTGAGACACCATTTGCTGCAACACAAAACAGCGTGCGTTAGCGGTATCAAAGCCAGGCTCCTGCATGGCTGCCTGTGCTATCTGCGACTCCAGTTCCGACTGCAGAATGATACGGTTTCTACCTATGATGGCAATTACTTTGTCAAGGCTCTTTTGCGCCATGCAGACCGGCGCAACGGCGATCATGGCCACAGCCGCAAGAAACCTTCCCTTATTTGAAAAACTCATGAAAACTAAAATGAATGGATGCTGACTGGCAAATTTAACCTTTTTGTGCCCCTGTTGCCAACACAGGGTATATTTTAACTTTTATATAGTCTTTACCATTTCTTGAAGATCACATACACAGCAAGTACAATAAGCCCAAACCCAACCAGATGGTTCCACTCGAACTTCTGCTTGAACACAATTGCCGAGAACGCCATAAACACTACAAGTGTAATAGCCTCCTGAATAGTTTTAAGTTCCACAAGGCTGAATGGTCCACCCTGCCCCTTGAATCCGACCCGATTGGCCGGCACCTGAAATACATATTCGAAAAATGCCATTCCCCAGCTAAGCAGGATAACAGTGAAGAGCCCCGGGTTACGAAGCCATTCTATCTCCTTGAATTTCAAGTGTCCATACCATGCAAAAGTCATGAATGTATTGGATATCAACAGCAAAAATATCGTTGTCAGTGCCTTCATATTATGCAAAGGTATCGGCTAAGGTGTTATGTCAAAATATGTGACGACCGAACAGAAACATTTATTGCACTTCCCCAGTCACTTTTGGGCAAGTTATGCCCCCGAACAGTTACCTTTGCACGATTTTTAGCAATTTTATTAATGTCTGAAATTAAACCATATTTAAGGCTTAGCGGTCTGGAACCGCTGGTAGTGCGTCCCGAAACGAACTTCGTTAATGTTGGCGAGCGCACAAACGTTACCGGTTCCAAAAAGTTCGCACGGCTCATACGTGAAAACCAGTACGAAGAGGCACTCTCCGTGGCACGCCAGCAGGTGGAAAACGGCGCACAGATCCTCGATATAAATATGGACGACGCGCTGCTGGACGGCGTGCAGGCAATGACAACCTTCGTGAACCTCTTACAGGCCGAACCGGATATTGCACGCATCCCCATCATGCTCGACTCCTCCAAGTTCGCCATTATCGAGGCCGGACTTAAGTGTATTCAGGGCAAATGTATCGTCAATTCCATCTCCATGAAGGAAGGAGAAGACAAGTTCATAGAGCAGGCAATCACCTGTCTCAGCTACGGAGCCTCTGTCATCGTGATGGCGTTCGATGAGCACGGCCAGGCAGACACCCTGCAGCGCAGAGTGGATATATGCGAACGCGCCTACAAGATCCTAACTGAAAAAGTAGGCTTCCACCCGCAGGATATCATCTTCGACCCCAACATATTTGCGATTGCAACCGGCATAGAAGAACATAATAATTATGGTGTTGATTTTATTGAGGCAACACGCATCATAAAACAAAAAATGCCGCTCACCCGCGTCAGCGGTGGTGTCAGCAATATTTCTTTTTCCTTCCGCGGCAACGATGTGGTGCGCGAGGCTATGCATAGCGTATTCCTGTTCCACGCCATCAAAGCGGGTATGGATATGGGCATTGTGAATGCCGGTGCGCTGGTGGTGTATGACGAAATAGAACCCAAACTGCGCGAACTGTGCGAAGACGTGGTCCTGAACCGCCACCCGGACGCTACGGAAAAACTGGTAACCTTCGCCGAAACGGTAAAGGCAAAAGGAAAAGAAGAGAAAAAAGACGACGCATGGAGGGCCAGTGCAGTAGAAGACCGCCTGAAACACGCGCTTGTAAACGGTATCACCGACTTCATAGACGCCGATACTGAAGAAGCAAGACTGAAATATCCAAAGCCGCTTGATGTGATCGAAGGTCCGTTGATGGACGGAATGAACGTCGTGGGCGACCTCTTTGGCAGTGGAAAAATGTTCTTGCCACAGGTAGTAAAAAGCGCCCGTGTCATGAAGAAGAGTGTGGCCTATCTATTCCCGTTCATTGAGGCGGAAAAAGAAGAGCGACGCAAGGCACACCTGGCTGCAGGAACCACGAACGAAGAAGCTGCAGGTGCCGCTAAGATCCTGATGGCAACTGTGAAAGGCGATGTACACGATATTGGCAAGAACATTGTGGGTGTGGTACTTGGCTGCAACGGTTACGAGGTCATTGATCTGGGTGTAATGGTGCCTGCCGACAAGATCCTGGACACGGCCCAGAAAGAGAATGTGGACATCATAGGTCTGAGCGGGCTCATCACACCGTCGCTCGACGAAATGGTGCACGTGGCAAAAGAAATGAAACGCAGGGGAATGAAACAACCGCTGCTCATAGGTGGTGCTACCACCAGCCGCATGCACACCGCAGTAAAGATCGCCCCGCAATACGATAACGGAGTGGTCTACGTACTTGATGCCAGCCGTAGCGTTACGGTAGCCGGTAATCTGCTGAACAAAGACCAGAAGCAGGCCTTCCTCAGCGGCATCGATACAGAATACACAAAGCTGCGCGACGACTTTGAGAATAAGAAGACAGTTAAGCAGTATATTTCATTTGCCGAGGCTCAGTCCAACCCTGTAGCCATCAATTGGGACAGCTATACACCGCCACGCCCGGCAGAGATGGGTGTAAAAGTTTTTGCCGACTATGACCTGACGGAGATACGCAACTATATAGACTGGGGACCATTCTTCATTTCGTGGGAAATGAAGGGAAAATTCCCGGAAATACTTAATGATGCTACCATCGGTGCCGAAGCCACAAAACTATACAACGATGCCAACGCGATGCTCGACAAGATCATCGCTGAAAAATGGCTCACTGCCAAAGGCGTAGTAGGGTTCTGGGAAGCAGACAAGATCGCCCCGGATACCATTGTTGTAAAAAACGAACAGGGCGGCGAACTGACCACGCTGGAGATGTTGCGTCAGCAGATCAAAAAAGCGGATGGACAACCCAGCTACTCACTGGCAGACTTCGTGCGCCCCTACGATCCGCACTCAGGCGTAAAAGACTATATGGGTGCATTTGCCGTAAGCATTCACGGTATTGAGCCACACATTCACCGATTTGTGGCCGACCATGACGACTACAGCAAGATCATGCTACAGGCCCTTGCCGACAGGCTTGCCGAAGCATTCGCTGAAGTACTGCACAAACGCACACGTACATCCTTCTGGGGTTACATCCCCGACGAGAGCATTGCCATAGAAGAACTGGTGAAAGAGAAATACCAGGGCATTCGCCCGGCACCGGGCTACCCCGCCTGCCCCGACCACACTGAAAAGATCAAACTGTTCAACCTACTGAACACCAACGAAAACGCCGGTATCACCCTTACCGAATCATTGGCAATGTACCCAGCCTCCTCGGTTTGTGGCTGGTATTTCAGCCACCCTGAAAGCACGTATTTTGGAATAAATAAAATAACTGATGACCAATTGCACGACTATGCGCACCGTAAAGGCATGAGCATAGAAGAGATCAGCAAGTGGTTATCTCCTATATTGGAGTGATGAGTGGTCCGGAAACGGGCAATAAATTAATTAGTAAAGTGAACGGATCTTCCGAGAATACAAGCAATACCGGGGCAGCGATCAATAAGTCTCCTGTCATCTCCGGGTTTGCAAATTTCATATCTGTTATCTGCCACCCGGTATTTATGCCGCTGGTTATGTCAATAGCACTGTGGAAACTGGCTCCGGCCGGGTTCACCGGCATGAGCAGCAAACAACTGATGTTGCTTTTCGTCAGTATCGGGGTGTCAACCGCTTTTTTCCCCATGTTCGCTATACTGCTCATGAAGCCGCTGGGGTTCATCAGCAGCTACAAAATGCCGTCCGCGCGCGAGCGCACCATCCCCCTCATGGCTTCCATGATCTTCTACTTCTGGATCAGCCACGTACTTAACAACATGGCAGGTGCGGTTCCTCAGATACTCAAGATCCTCATGCTGGGCAACTTTTGGGGTATCATCCTGATTTTTATTGCCAATATATTCACCCGCGTCAGCATGCATACAGCTGCCGCCGGCGGGATAATAGGCATAATCATTGTCCTCATGATCAGTAGCTCGGTCAACATGATCTTGCCCCTGTTCGCCGCCATCCTTCTGGCGGGCGTCATCGGGTCGGCGCGGCTATACCTCGGCGCGCATCAGCGGGGCGATGTATGGCTCGGTTATGTAATAGGCATAATTGTGCAACTCGGTGCTTATATTTACACGAACATCTGATAATTAAACTCTATTCACCAATAGTTTTTGACCACGGTCAACTGTTTTAAATTTCTCATTGTTACTTAAATTTGTGCATGCTTACAGGTAAAGAACTTATTCTGGCAACCAAACCGTTTGCGAAAGAGATCCGCTGGAAAAGTTGGTATTACACCATTACTTCATTCCTACTTCTCATCGGCACCACTGCAGGTGCAGGTTATTTTGATAATATCTGGCTTCGCCTTTTGTGCAGCTTTGGTGCTGCAATGCTGCTGGCCCGGGTTTTTATCATCTTTCACGATTACCAACACCACACTATTTTGCGCGGATCTGTGATCGCTGATTTCATGTTCACCGTCTTCGGGATATACATGATCACACCTCCAAACATCTGGAAACGGTCGCACGATCACCACCATGCGCACAATGCCAAGTTGTTCAGTGCCAGCATCGGTTCATACCCTATTATGACCCGCCAGAAATTTCTGGAAGCAACAAAAGCTGAGCGGTTCGGCTACCTGGCAGTAAGGCATCCTATAAACATGTTCTTCGCCTATTTCACCACATTTTCCTACGGCATGTGCATTCAATCATTCCTCAGCAGCCCACGCCGCCACTGGGATTCTTTGGCCACGCTATTACTGCATTATACAATTGCTGTTTTCCTCATTATTAAGTTCGGCTGGCTCACGTGGTTCCTCACGTTCTTCCTGCCTTTCTTCATCTCGCACATGCTGGGGGCATACCTGTTCTACGCACAGCACAATTTCCCGGGAGTTATTTTCCGCAAAAATGCCGATTGGAACTACAGCTATGCAGCACTTGAGTCCTCAAGTTTCATGGATCTCAACCCGTTCATGCAGTGGGTTACCGCCAACATCGGGTTCCATCACATCCATCACCTCAATGCGAAAATTCCGTTCTATCGTCTCCCCGAGGCAATGGCGGCAATACCCGAGTTGCAGACGGCAAAGGTGACCACACTTAAACCTTCAGATATTGTAGCTTGCCTGCGCCTGAAAGTTTGGGATGCTGAACAGAACAAGATGATCGGTTGGGACGAAATGACAACCGCATAATGAATATCAATAATACCCCTGACCGCTATCACCGGGTATGAGACATTAATTGAGTACATTTGTTATAAATAATTCTGATACTATTTGCGAAAACTGGCGTTACATATCATCATTGTCTTCACCGCATTTAATATTGTGACGCTCAACAATTTTTCGCGCCTCCCTGTCATCTTCATTCACTTTGCCGAACACCTGGAGAAGAACCATTCAATTACTTTGGTTGGTTTCCTCACCATGCACTATAACGGCTCAGATGCTGTTGATTCTGATGACGAGAAGGACAAGCAGCTTCCTTTTAAAAGTCCGGCATCGGGCCACATCCTTAGCTTCACCCACCCCTCGCCTGTTGCGATAGAAATTCCGGGGCACCATTTTGCACTACCGGCACTGAGAGCCGAGTTTGTGCCTGCCTTCGTACCTAAAGAAGTCTACACTTCTCTTTTACGGCCTCCAATTGCATAGTACTGCCTTCCGATAGATACCGGGAGCTGCATGCGTTCGCGTTTGCAGAACCGGGGTAATTTCAATTTTAAACTATCAAAGTACCATGCTGGATAAGATCATTCAATTCTCCATTAAGAATAAACTGATCGTGTTCCTCTTTGTCGCCGGCCTTATTGGCTGGGGCGCAATGGAGGTGACACGACTGCCAATAGATGCCGTACCCGACATCACCGACAATCAGGTACAGATCATCACCGTATCCCCTTCACTCGGTGCACCCGACATTGAACGGCTCATCACCTTCCCGGTAGAGCAGGCCTGCAGTTCCATTCCGGGACTGAAGCAGATGCGTAGCTTCTCCCGCTTCGGACTGTCGCTGGTAACTGTGGTCTTTCACGATGATGTGGACATCTACCGTGCCCGCCAGATGGTGAGCGAACAACTGCAAAAAGTTCGCCAGGACCTACCCAATGGCGTTGGCAATCCGGAGTTGGCACCCGTCACCACAGGCCTCGGTGAGATCTACCAATATGTATTGCGCCCCGCCAAAGGTTACGAAAAGAAGTACGATGCCATGGCACTGCGCACCCTGCAAGACTGGGTCGTTCGCCGGCAATTGCTGGGCACTCCCGGCGTGGCCGAGGTCTCAAGCTTTGGCGGCAAACTGAAACAGTACGAGATCGCCGTCAATCAGGATCAACTCAATTCGCATCAACTCACCATCAGCGACATCTTCTCGGCACTCGAAAAGAACAACCAGAATACCGGCGGTGCCTACATTGAGAAAGGTCCTACCGTACTCTACATCCGCAGCGAAGGCCTTACCAAGTCGCTCGAAGACATTGGCCAGATCGTTGTGAAATCGCTGCCCGATGGAACCCCTGTCCTTATTCGGGATGTGGCTACCGTACAGTTCGGCAACGCCATCCGCTATGGTGCCATGACCTACAACGATCAGGGCGAAGTGGCTGGTGCCGTGGTGATGATGCTGAAGGGCGAAAACTCATCAGCTGTCATCAAAAAGGTGAAGGAGCGCATAGTGGAGATCCAGAAAATGCTGCCTCCGGGCGTCATCCTGGAACCGTTCCTCGACCGCACCAAAATGGTGAACAATGCCATCAGCACGGTAGAGACCAACCTTCTGGAAGGAGCGCTCATTGTTATATTCGTGCTCGTATTCTTCCTCGGCAACCTGCGTGCAGGCCTCATAGTGTCGTCTGTCATTCCGCTTTCCATGCTGTTTGCCATCATCCTTATGAACATGTTTGGTGTGGGTGGCAACCTCATGTCGCTGGGCGCTATCGACTTCGGCCTCATCGTGGATGGCTCGGTGATTGTCGTGGAGGCTATCCTGCACCGGTTTGCGCATGGGCGGCATTTCCGCAACATCTCCTCCATAGACCAGAAGCAGATGGACGAAGAGGTGGGCCATTCCACCAGCGGCATGATCACCTCTGCCGTATTCAGCCAGATCATCATCCTCATCGTGTACCTGCCCATCCTGTCGCTGCAAGGCATTGAAGGCAAGATGTTCCGCCCCATGGCCTACACCATCGCGTTTGCCATATTGGGCGCATTCCTGCTGTCAATCACATATGTGCCCATGATGTCGGCGTTGGTCCTCAGCAAAAAGCTGAACCACAAAGACACCCTCACAGACAGGCTCATTACATGGCTCGATCGCAGGTATCTGCCCATGCTGCGCAAAGTGCTAACCATACCGAAACTGGCCATAGCTGCTGCACTCACCCTGTTCGCGGCATCTATCGTGTTGCTCATGGGCCTGGGTGGCGAGTTCATTCCGCAGTTGGAGGAAGGCGACTTCGCCGTAGAGACCCGACTCCTTACCGGCAGCAACCTTTCCAATACCATCAGGTCCACTCAGCAAGCCTCGGGCATATTGCTGAAGAAGTTCCCCGAGGTAACAAAGGTGGTCACCAAGATAGGCAGCTCCGAGATACCCACCGACCCCATGCCGCTGGAAGCTGCCGACATGATACTGGTGCTCAAAGACAAGAAGGAATGGACATCTGCCAAGACCTTCCCCGAACTGAGCGAGAAAATGACCAAAGAACTCGAGGCTGTCCCCGGCATTTCCGTTGGCTTTCAGTTCCCGGTACAGATGCGTTTCAACGAGCTTATGACCGGTGCCCGTCAGGACGTGGTCTGTAAGATCTTTGGCGAGAACCTCGATACACTGGCACACTATGCGCACCATCTTGCCAACATTGCCCGCACCATAGACGGCGCTACAAACGTCTATGAAGAAAAGGTCACCGGTATGCCGCAGGTCATTATCAACTACAACCGGGAGGCAATGGCAAAGTATGGCCTCAACGTGCAGGACGTGAACGACGTGGTGAACGCGGGCTTTGCGGGTCAGGTTGCCGGACAGGTCTATGAAGGCGAAAAACGCTTCGACATGGTAGTGCGACTGGCCGGAGACGCCCGCAATAAAGTGGCCGACATCCGCAACCTGCGCATCAGCACACCAACAGGCCTGCAGATACCATTGCAACAGGTAGCCACGATAACCGAGGTTGCCGGCGTGAACCAGGTGCAACGCGAGCAGACCCGCCGCCGCATCATCGTAGGCTTCAATATCAGCGGCCGCGATGTACAGACCATTGTACACGAGCTGCAACAGAAAGTGGACAAACAACTCAACCTGCCCCGCGAGTACTCCATAACCTATGGCGGAACATTCGAGAACATGACCGCCGCTGCCGAGCGACTGACCATTGTGGTGCCCATTGCGCTGCTGCTCATCTTCTTGCTGCTCTATTTCGCGTTCGGCTCGGTGAAGCAGGGGCTGCTCATTTACAGTGCCATCCCACTCTCGGCTACAGGCGGCATCTTCGCGCTGTGGGCGCGGGGCATGCCGTTCAGCATTTCGGCAGGTGTGGGCTTCATTGCACTTTTCGGTGTGGCCGTACTCAACGGGATCCTGCTCGTATCGGAGTTCAACCGATTGAAGAAAGAAGGCTGGACCGACGTGAACCGCATCATCATGCATGCCACCAAATCAAAACTGCGCGCCGTATTGATGACGGCCCTCGTACCGTCGCTGGGCTTCATCCCCATGGCCATCAGCACAGGTGCCGGTGGCGAGGTGCAGAAACCACTGGCTACCGTGGTCATCGGCGGACTGATCATTTCTACTTTCCTCACGCTCTTCCTGCTGCCGGTTCTGTATAGGCTCACAGAAAGAGAAAGCAATAAGAAAACACACATGAACAAGTCTATCGCTGCCGTTATGCTGCTTTGCGCAATGGCGCTCACCACACAGGCGCAGCAGCCCGTTCGCCTTGCCGACGCGCTGGATAGTGCTGCACGCAACAACTACTCGTTGCAGGCAGCCGCATCAGAGGTGGCCTACTTCAAGACCCTCCGCAAAACCGGCTGGGACCTCGACAAGACCACCGTACTGGGCGAGTATGGCAGCTACAACAGCCTGGCGCGCGACAACCGCTTCGCCATCGGGCAAACGCTGCAGTTCCCATCGGTCTATACCCGTCAGAAGCAGGTACTCAACCTCTCTGCTGCCATCAGCGAGACGGGTCTCGCGCAGAAGAAGATAGAGGTGCGCACCCGCATCAAACAGATATTCTCCCGCCTGCTGGTACTGCAACAAAAGAGAACGCTGTTGCTCGAAACAGACAGCATCTACAGCCAGGTGCTTGACAAATACAAGCAGCGGTTCAGGCTGGGCGATGTGGACGCCATCGAAATGTCATCTGCAGAGAACCAGCGCTGGCAGATAGCCACACAGCTGCAATCGCTGGAGACCGACTATGACGTTTTGCTCACGCAACTGCGTGTGCTCATGAACGCCCGCACTGCCGTTGCGCCGGTGTCAGACTCTGTTGCCTACCATCCGCTCAGGTTGCCGGCATCCGCCACCGACCCGGAGAATCCCTACATACGGTCATTTCAGCAGCGGCTGGCTTTGTCAGAGAAGGAGCGCAAACTCGAAAGTGCACGCCTGCTCCCCTCCCTCAGCGCCGGTTACAACAACACCTCTATCAAGGGTTGGCAACGGTCAAGCATGGACCCCGAGCAGTATTTCGACTACAGCAAGCGGTTCACCAGCGTGAACATGGGTGTGGGCATTCCGCTGTTTTACGGAGCCCAGAAGGCCCGCATAAACGCCGCGGCACGTGCCATAGATCAGCGCCGGCTGGAACTTACCGCCGCTACACAAGAGCTCTCTGCAGCATTGCAGAACGCGGTAAAGACCTATACGCAGCGCAAAGCCGCCGTGGCCACCTACCGCGCCACCCTGTTGCCCAATGCTGCCACCGTCATCACGTCGGCCAACAGCAAGCTGGCACTGGGCGAGATCAGCTACCTCAACTGGGCCATACTCATCAACCAGGCCGTAACGGTGCGCAACGAGTATTTTGACATGATAGAACAAATGAACGAAGCGGCTATTGAAATAGAACGCCTTTCTGCCATCAATTAAAAAAACAACAATGAACAGATACATCATAATCATATTGTCCATCGCCGCGGGTCTTATCTCGTCGTGCGGTACCAAAGAAGCACCAAAGAAGGAAACAACCGCAGCAACTACTGCAGCACCCGCGGCTGAAACAGCCGATGTTGTAACCCTCACACCCGAGCAGGCCAGCAATGCGGGCATAGCTCTGGGCCGTGCCGAAAAGCGCAGCATTCATACCAACCTCAAGGTAAACGGCACCATAGATGTTGTGCCCGAGAATGTGATCTCTGTGAGCATACCATTGGGTGGCTATGTGCGCCGCACCACACTCATGCCCGGCGAACGGGTGGCCAAGGGTGCCGTGCTCGCTACCATCGAAGACCAGCAGTACATACAGTTGCAGCAAGACTACCTCACCGCTCAAAGCCGCCTCACCTACCTCGAGGCCGAATACAAGCGCCAGCAACAACTGAACAGCACCCGTGCCACCAGCGACAAAGTGTACCAGCAGGCTCTGGCCGAATATGAGGCACAGCGCATCCTGTTTGCCGCCCTGGCCGAGAAGCTCAGGCTCATCGGTATCGATCCGGCAAGGCTTACAGAGAAGACGCTCACGCGCACCATCAATCTCTATGCCCCCATAGGCGGCTACATAACCAAGGTGAATGTGAACCCCGGCAAGTATGCCAGCCCCACCGATGTGCTTTTCGAGCTGGTGAACACATCTACCCTGCACCTGTCGCTCACCGTGTTCGAGAACAACGCGGGCAGCATCAAAGAGGGGCAGATAGTTACCTGCTACTCCAACATCAACCCGGCCAGAAAGTACAAGGCCAAGGTGCACCTCATAACGCCCAGCATAGACAAAGACCGCGCCACCGGTGTGCATTGCGACTTCATAGATGCCGACAAAGACCTCATTCCCGGCTTGTACATGAATGCCGAGATAGAAATGGAAAATGCCGAGCGCGACTGTCTGCCCGAGGGTGCTGTGGTTACCTGGGAGAACGAGAACTACATCTTCGTAGAAACAGGTAAAGACAGTTATAAAATGACCAAGGTGCAGATAGGCACGCCCGATGAGGGTTTTGTGCCGGTGATCTCCCCATTGCCCGCCGGTCAGATAGTGACAGTGAATGCCTATGCGCTCCTGTCCAAACTCAAGAACAGTTCAGAAGAATAACCGTCCTTACAAGGCCAGATACCCCACTATTGCCGCATCGCCAAAGGCTTCTTTTATGCGGTGGTAGTGGGTGTCTGTCAGTAGCACCTGCCCCACCCCGTCGCCGCATATAATGCGCAGCAGCGCCTCCATGCGTTGCTGGTCCAGCTTCTCAAACACATCGTCCAGCAGCAATATGGGCATATGCCCCAGCGCCCTCGTGAGCCATGCATACTGTGCCAGCTTCAGCGCAAAAAGAAAACTCTTCTTCTGCCCCTGCGAGCCGAACTGTTTCAGGGCCATACCGTTCAGCAGAAACTCCCAGTCGTCCTTGTGTATGCCGCGCAGTGTGCGCTGGTAGCGAAGGTCGTACTGCAGGTTCTGGTCCAGCCAGGTCTTCAGCGGCTTCTCGCCCAGGTCGCTCTGGTAGCGCACATCCAGTGGCTCGTTGCCGCCCGAAAGGCGATGGTAGTAATCGCTGAGCAGCGGCAGGAACTCGGCAAGAAACACCTTGCGGCGCTCATATATATAGGTGCCGTCGGCATCCATACAAGCATTGTAGTAATCCAGCTCCGTGTTGTCGGCCGATGGTTTGAAGGCCTGCTGCTTCAGCCACGCATTGCGTTGCTGCAATATACGCTGGTAGCGCATCAGCCGTTCCAGATAGCCCCTGTCGGCCTGTCCCAGAATGCCGTCCACCCATTTGCGCCGCAGCTCGCTGTGTTCGTTGATCAGTTCGGTATCATCGGGCGCTATCATCACCGCCGAGAAAGCCCCTATGTGGTCCGTCACCTTTTCATATTCCACCTCGTTGCGGCTTATCTCCTTCTTGCCCTGCAGCCACTTGCAGCTTATGGTCTCCTGTCCCCCGTCACTGTCAAAAACGCCCGTCACCCTGAAGCCGTCCTTGCCGTTCTGCACCGTGTTCTGCTGGTAAGCGCTGAAGTAACTTTTGGTATAGCAGAGGTAGTAAACGGCATCCAGCAGATTGGTCTTGCCGCTGCCATTGGCACCCGTGATACAGGTGATCCGGTTCGGGAACGCGAACGTAGCCGACGAATAATTCCTGAACTGTATGATCGATATCTTACTTACCCGCTTCAACCGGCATCAAAAATAACCTTTGTCGTCCATCTGCTGCCGCTCATTTTTTAACAACCAACTACGCGCGCCTCTTTCCTTTACTTCCCACTGCGCATTTTTTTCTTTTTGCTGTTTTCCCACTAATTCGTTGATTTTCAATCACCATGTGAGAAGCCTTCCTTCCAACTGCTTCCCAAAACTTCCCAAAAACTGCGCACTTCTTCTCACCTACTTCCCCAAATTGCGCAGGAGATAGATAATTATACATTTCAATATGAACCGATTTGCACCATTTTTTTAAACTTCAATTCAATTTACTTCCGTCCGGTTTATCCTGCAAAAGAAAGTTTTATGATAGTGCGTTTTTGGTAGTATGATAGAAAAAAGTTGGACATTTACGAAAGTGGAAAACAATTGCGAGAACGTGGGACACCTGTCAAAAAGGCTTGCTCGAAATCGGGGATATTGGATTATTGCGTATGTGTCTCTAATTTCCCCATTCGTAATATTAGTTATTTCATGTAAAAATAAAGGAGTTGGGAAGCCCCACTCGTCCTCGTTTGCAACGAGGATGCTGCGGTGTAGCGTTTGTAACGCCCTGTCATCCCACAAACAAATTTGCCACGCACACACACCTATGCCTCCACTCGTCCTCGTTTGCAACGTGGATGCTGCGGTGTGGCGCCTGTCTGCCGTCAGACAGGTTTGCAACGCCCTGTCAGCCCACAGACAAACTTTGCCACGCACACACACCTATGCCGCCACAATCACTTCAACCAATCCCTTTTGCCCGCAATAATCTCCGGCCCCACTCGTCCTCGTTTGCAACGAGGATGCGGTGGTGGGGCGTTTGCAACGCCCTGTCAGCCCACAAACAAACTTTTCTATGCACACACCTATGCCGCCACAATTACTTCAACCAGTCCCTTTTGCCCGCAATAATCTCCGGCACTGCTAAATAAATAATGTGCAGGATCTGCCACTACCATTTGCCGCACAGGATTGTTATGGACGTAGTCTATTCTTTGCTTCATTCTTGTTGCATCGCCTTCAAGACATATGCCATGATATCCATCCTGCCATACTTTGTATTGTTCCGCTCTTTGAGTGCTATCTGCCGCAAACTGAAATTTGTGCAGCAACCATTCCCTCCGACTTTCGGGTAGCTCCTGAATAGCAGCAACTATCTTTTTTGACGTATGCTTTTTGAAGTCTCTGATCACATCCGACAATTTGAAAGGGGGATTGGCATTTACTATGATATGAATATGATTGCTCATCACTACCCAGGCATAACACTGTAGCCCCTTTGCCTTTATGCAGTAATTTAAGGAATCGGTAATGATCGTCTTGTACTCTGGTCGGGTAAACACATCAACCCACTCAACAATGGTGAAAGTAAGAAAATGGATATGGTGTTGGTCTATAATGGTATATCTGTCGCCTGACATAGTGATACTAAATTAGTGCATTCCGGGCGTTAGTTGTATTTCTAAACACAGGGCGTTACAAACCTGCCTGACGGCAGACAAGCGCCACACCGCCGCATCCTCGTTTGCAAAGAGAACGAGTGGAGGTGTATGCTCAACAAAGGGCGTTGCAAACGCCAAACCGCCGCATCCTCGTTACAAACGAGGACGAGTGAGCGTGGGTTCGATTTAGTGATGGCGAAGAATGTGCCGAATGGGAAAGTC
>JACSRV010000208.1 GCA_014879545.1 Chitinophagaceae bacterium
CCTGGTTGGGCGCCCGAATGTTGGAAAATCAACGCTCTTTAATCGTTTGTTGGAACAACGCAAAGCAATTGTGGATGACCAGAGCGGTGTGACCCGCGACCGCCAGTACGGCATCGCCGACTGGAATGGGAAAGTTTTCAACGTAATAGACACGGGAGGGTTCGTTTCGCGCTCAGAAGATGTATTTGAGCGTGAGATACGCAAACAGGTGCATATTGCAGTTGACGAAGCGGACCTGATACTATTTGTGTGCGATGCCATTACGGGAATCACTACCCAGGACGAAGATATGGCAGATGTACTTCGTCGTTCCACCAAGCCTGTTTTGCTGGTGGTGAACAAAGTGGACAATAGCGAAAGACTCTTACAGGCATCAGAGTTCTACTCTCTGGGGTTTGAAAAGACATTCTTCCTTTCTTCGATATCCGGAAGCGGATCGGGTGAAGTGCTGGACGAGGTGGCCGAATGCATCACAGAAGAAGCCGACCCGATAGCAACAGACAAAGAAGGTAATCCGCTACCGAAATTCGCCATTATAGGCCAACCGAATGCAGGAAAGTCTACCCTACTGAACGCATTGGTCAACCAGGAGCGGACGATAGTCTCGGACATTGCGGGTACAACGCGCGACACGATACACACCCATTATAAACTGTTTGGCAAAGAATTTATACTGATAGACACAGCGGGGATACGCAAGAAAAAGAACGTTCATGAAGATCTGGAGTTCTATTCTGTGATCCGTGCGATAAAGGCGATGGATGAATCGGACGTTTGTATGTTGCTGATAGATGCCAAAAACGGTCTTACTGCGCAGGATGTGAGCATCTTCAGTCTGGCTACCCGCAAGGGCAAGGGTGTGGTACTGCTGGTGAACAAGTGGGACCTGATAGAGAAAGAGACCAACACCGCGCGCGACTTTGAAAAGGAAATAAAGAAGAAACTGGAACCATTCACTGACATCCCTGTGATCTTCATCTCGGCATCGGAGAAGACCCGTATATTCCAAGGCATGGAGAAAGCGCTGGAGGTATATGAGAACCGATCTAAGCGCGTGCCAACTTCAGAGCTGAACGATGTAATGCTGAAAGAGATAGAGCGCTTTCCACCGCCAATGGCCCGTGGCTATGCTGTGAAGATCAAATTTGTGCAGCAGGTTCCTACTGTAGTGCCTTCGTTCGCGTTCTATTCGAACCATCCGGACGCTGTAAAAGAATCATACCGTAACTTCCTTGAGAATAAGCTGCGTAGTCACTTTAATTTCAGTGGTGTACCGGTACGTATATTCATCAGGAAAAAGTAACCAATTAAGTATAGCAACAAGTATCTCATTTAATGAAGACAAGAACACTCAAGGCCGACAAGGTCAATATCATAACACTGGGCTGCTCTAAGAATATGGTGGACAGCGAGGCACTTGGCGGGCAGTTGCTTGCCAATGGTATTGACGTGACGCATGAAAACCGCAAACCGGACCACAATATTGTAGTGGTTAATACCTGTGGTTTCATAGACAAGGCTAAGGAAGAGAGTGTGAACACCATTCTGCAACAGGTGGAGCTGAAACGTCGTGGCAAGCTGGACAAAGTATTTGTGACAGGGTGCCTGAGTGAGCGTTACCGAGACAATCTGCTGGATGAGATACCTGAAGTGGATGCGTGGTTCGGCACCATGGAGTTGCCGTTGATATTGAAACAATTTAATGCAGATTATAAAGCAGAATTGGTTGGTGAGCGCCTTCTGGCTACACCGAAACATTATGCCTACCTGAAAATATCAGAAGGCTGCAACAGAACGTGCTCTTTCTGCGCTATACCGCTGATGCGTGGCGGACATGTGTCTAAAACGATTGAAGAGGTAGTAGCAGAAGCAAAACGCCTGGTGAGCATGGGCGTGAAGGAGATCATGCTGATCGCTCAGGAATTGACCTACTACGGCCTGGATATATACAAAAAGCGTGCACTGCCCGACCTGCTTAAATATCTTTCGGACATTGAAGGACTGCACTGGATCAGGCTACACTATGCGTACCCTTCCAAGTTCCCGATGGAGATACTGGATGTGATGCGCGAGCGTGAAAACATCTGTAACTATCTGGATATGCCGCTTCAGCACATCTCTGACAATATGCTGAAGGCGATGAAACGGCAGATAACACGTGCGGAAATAACCGACCTTATAGCTGGTATCCGCGACAGGGTGCCTGGTATCTGTATCCGCACGACACTTATTGCAGGCTTCCCCGGTGAAACCCGTGATGATGTGGAAGACCTGAAGCAGTTTCTTGTGGACACCCGTCTTGACCGCGTTGGGATATTCACCTATTCTCACGAAGAAAACACAAGCGCATTTGAGCTTGCTGACACTTTATCGAGCGAAGAAAAGGAAGCAAGGGCACAGGAGATCATGGAGGTGCAGCAGGAGATCTCTTATGAGATCAACCAGGAGAAAGTTGGAAAGACCTTTAAAGTGATCGTTGATAAAAAAGAGGCAGGCCGCTATCTGGCACGCACTGAGTTTGATAGTGTGGAGGTTGATAATGAAGTGGTGATCACAAGTAAGAAGGCATTGCCAATAGGTGACTTTGTGAACGTGAAGATCACGAAGGCGTTCGACTACGACCTGGAGGGGGAAGTGATCGCAGGATAACCAGCCGAACCAATACGAGATCAAATAAACGGAGGAAGTTGCTGCCGGGTAGTGACATTGGCGTCTTTGCCCAGCAGTCTTGCCAACTCCCGCCAGATATCAGCTGCAGACCAGCCCTGCGCGCGCATATACTGGATAGACGTTGCACCGGCAGACTTTGACATCTTGCCTCCTACCCCATCTTCGATGAGCAGGTGGTGATGGAAAGTAGCCTCTGCAAAGGAATGATATCCGGCTACCTGTGCGAGAAAAACCTGGGCAAGTGTGGAATGCCACAGATCGGCACCACGAACGATCAAATCGACACCGAAGTGGACGTCATCGCCGACGGAAGTAAGTTGATAAGCAGGCATTCCATCACGTTTCCGTACAATGAAGTCCTTCATATCGCCGGGCAAGGCTTCGGTTACGAGACTATCGGTAAGTGTATTGACGGAGATTAGACGATCATCGGTGCGGAGCCTCCATGTAACGTCCGGGGCATCGAGCGGGATGTTGCGGTGCCGGCAAGTACCCGGATAGATGCCATCGGGGCTTTGGCGCCAGACATCGGCGCGTGAGCAGGTGCAACCAAATACGAGTCCTTTTTGCCGCAGGGTTTGCAGCAGCGCATTGTATACCGGCATTCTGTGTACCTGAGACCATTCAGCCTCATATTGCGCTATGTCCTGTGGACCAACCTGCCATGGCAGATCAAGAAAATTCAGCGTGTCGAAAATGTCCTGAACGTACCGGAGTTCCATTCGTTCCCTGTCGCGGTCGTCGATACGTAGCAGTACTTTGGCATTATATCGATCGGCGAGATGGGCTGTAATAGCAAATGACAGAATGTTACCGATATGGAGAAACCCACTGGGCGTGGGTGCGTACCGGGTGAGCGAAAAGGAACGGTCGTTGGGTAGTGACAGCATAAATGAAGTCTAACCGTTAGTGAGGTTATTCGATCTCGCGCTTTCCGGACAGAAGGTATATAACTGCCATGCGTACTGCCACTCCGTTTTCAACCTGATCGAGAATGATGGACTGCTTAGAGTCGGCCACATCTGAGTTCAGTTCCACTCCCCTGTTGATAGGGCCGGGATGCATGATGACGATATCCTTCTGCAGACTATCGAGCATGGAGCGATTGACGCCGTAGTAGAGTGCGTACTCGCGCAATGTAGAGAACAATGGCTTGTGTTGCCTTTCGAGCTGGATGCGCAGTACGTTTGCTACATCGCACCATTCAAGCGCCTTTTTGAGGTTGTGTTCGACACGCACACCGAGGTCGGTGATGTGTTTTGGAATGAGCGTGGGCGGGCCAGCCACCATGACCTTGGCGCCCAGCTTATTGAGACAGTAGATGTTACTTAACGCTACGCGTGAGTGCATGATATCGCCAATGATGGTGATATGCTTACCCTTGAGATCGCCTACACGCTCTCTCATAGAATACGCGTCCAGCAAAGCCTGCGTGGGATGCTCGTTGATGCCGTCGCCGGCGTTCACTATACTCGCATTGATGTGATCGGCCAGAAACCAAGGAGCACCACTGGCTGAGTGACGCATCACCACCATATCGACCTTCATGGCAAGGATATTCTTGACCGTATCGATAAGCGTTTCGCCTTTTGAGACTGACGAACCGGAAGCAGAAAAATTCACCACATCGGCCCCGAGGCGTTTTTCAGCCAACTCGAACGAGAGACGGGTGCGGGTAGAGTTTTCGAAGAAAATATTGGCAACTGTGGTATCGCGGAGGGAAGGCACCTTTTTTATGGGGCGTTGTAATACCTGTTTGAAGTTATCGGCTGTCTTTAAAATGAGCCTGATATCTTCAGTGTTCAGTTCTTTAATCCCTAAAAGGTGTTTTACCGACAACATGTTTATTTTCCTGTATTAATGATTCAACTCAAAAAATTCGTTTGCACTATGCCTTGGTCAGCAACACAACTTCATCTTTTCCGTCCTGTTCTTTCCAATTCACTTTGACCTTCTGTGTCAATATTGTATCAACTGTGTACCCTGTGTAATCGGGATGTATGGGCAGTTCTCTGCTAAACCTACGGTCTACCAACACCAACAACTCAACCCGTTCGGGCCTACCAAAGTCAATCAGGGCATCCATAGCCGACCTGATGGTGCGTCCGGTGTAAAGGACATCGTCGACAAGGATGACATTTTTCTTTTCAACACTGAAAGGTATGTCTGTTACAGAGGGTATCTGAATATCAGAGGTTGTGTGCACATCGTCCCGATAGAAAGTTATGTCCAACTTTCCGTAAGCGATCTCTTTTTTTCTTGTGATCTCTTTTACCATTTTGACGATACGATCGGAAAGGAAAACACCGCGCGGCTGAATGCCTATGATGACCGTGTTCTTAAAATCGATATGGTTTTCGACCAGCTGATGCGCAAGCCGCTGCAAAGTGAGATCAAGTTGTGCGTTATTTAGCAGGGTCTTCAACGGCAAGTTATTTAGACCCAAAAATAGTCAACAGCATTCTATTTTCGTAATTATGGCTGATAAAAACTATGGATGTGGGCGTGGTGAGGCAAGGTGAAAGGGAAAACTGAAATTATTAAGGGAAAAATATCTCAGGATAAAAAGTTGTGCGTAGCTATTTCGGTAATTTTGCGAACAACTTGATACCGGCACCACCAATAGAGCCTACCAATGCAAAAGCTGAACGACTTTTTTGAGAATTACGCGTCCGCGCTGGAGAGATATGACACCAAAAGCCTCGCCTATATGTATAACATGCCCTGTACTATGTTATCGGACGAAGCAACGACAGTTTTTAATGATGCGGGTAAACTGGAGGGTTTCTTTAATCAGGGGGCGAGTTTTTACCGCCAGTTCGGGATTGCCCACGTACGCCACGAGATCTGGACAAAACGACATTTGTCAGACAGGATAGCAACTGTGAAAGTAAACTGGCAGTTTTTTGATGCACTGTATGCGCCAATTTATAATTGTGACTATCAATACACCATGAAACTTGATAAGAACAACCAGTGGCACATCATTCTGTCTGTATCAATAAATGAAAAAAAGAATATGGAGGAGTGGCAGGCGCGGATGAAAACAGAACTAGTGAACCGGTTCGGGTAAAGACGGGTTAAAAGACAAATATTGGTATCCCGGGCACCAAAACGGAACTAAGGGTGATAATCTGTAGCAAAAAGGAAAATTTGGCTTCATTTTTGTTTTCAGGAGACCATTTTTTGATCGAAAGTGAAGTTTCCTTTTTTGGCTATTATGATTACATTTGCAGTCCATATAAAACTAAATTCTTCATGGCTACTACAGCAGACATGCGCAACGGGTTGATCATTAAACTCGACGGAAACCTTTACTCAGTTGTTGAATTCGGACAAAACAAGACTGCACGTGCTGCAGCGAAAGTGTGGGCGAAACTGAAAGGTGTGGACAATAACCGGTCTATCGAACATACGTGGAACTCTGGAGACAACATCTTCCCAGTGCGTGTAGAAAAACGCAACTACCAATACCTTTACAAAGACGATTCAGGCTTTAACCTGATGGATAACAATACGTTTGAGCAGATAGCGCTTGGCGAAAACATGATCGACCGTCCGGAATTATATAAAGACGGACAGGAGTGTTTTGTGATCTTCAATACTGAAACTGAAACGCCAATGAGCGTGGAACTGCCACCTAGCGTGAACCTGCGTGTGACGTATTCTGAGCCCGGAGTAAAAGGCGACACTGCCACACGTGCAATGAAGGCGGCAACGCTGGAAACAGGTGCAACAGTTATGGTTCCATTGTTTGTGGAAACAGATGAATTGATCAAGATCGACACGCGTACAGGTAACTACGTGGAGCGTGTGAAGTAAGGGCGTAATATCATCGAATAACAATATTTCATTACATCTACTATAAAAATATTATACATGGAGTATAAGCAGATCCAAGAGCTGATCAAAACAATAAACAAGTCAAACATCAGCGAACTGAGCATTGAAGAAGGTGATTTCAAGATCACTATCAAGCAGGATTTTTCCGGACAGCCGCAATACATGGTGGCACCGGCGCCAATGCCGATGCCAATTCAGGTGGCTGCACCTGCGCCTCAGGCGGCTGTTGCCGCACCGGCACCTGCTGCTGCTCCGGCTGCAAAACCGGCTGCTGACGCTTCTGCAGGCAACCAGGTAACAATCAAGTCACCAATGATCGGTACGTTCTATCGCAGTCCATCGCCAGACAAACCAGTGTTTGTGAATGTGGGAGATGAAGTGAAAAAAGGTCAGGTACTTTGTATTATTGAAGCCATGAAACTCTTTAATGAAATAGAGTGCGAGATGAACTGCAGGATCGTTAAGGTGCTAGCGGATGATTCAAGCCCTGTAGAGTATGACCAGCCATT
>JACSRV010000239.1 GCA_014879545.1 Chitinophagaceae bacterium
TTGCTCTTCGAAGAGCAAAAAGAACTAAGGTGGATCGGCAGTTTCGGCATCCCGTATATATTCGATGGCGAACACGCCTTCAGGCTGGAAGAGAATAACGACGGCACCACCACGCTGCACCACTTCGAACGATTCCGTGGTATACTCGTTCCTTTTCTGTCAACCCTGTTAAACAAGACCACCAAAGAAGGATTCGCCCTGATGAACGAGGCGCTGAAACAACGCGCAGAACACCAGTAGTCGGCAAGAAAGCGTAACTTTAGCTGATGGTGCACCAATCCCGCATCAATGTGTGATGAGCAAACGACCTCCGCTATTATCGGCCATATTCTTCATTCTTCTCCTGACCAATTCCTGTACTATGCGTTCGCAACCCCTCCCTACCGTACAGCAGGTAGACCTTTCAAAATATGCCGGTAAGTGGTACGAGATAGCTTCCTTCCCGCAACGCTTCCAGAAAGGCTGTCATTGCACCACTGCAGAATATACCCCTACAGAAAAAGGATACATCATAGTTGAGAACCGCTGCAATAAAGACAGTATCAACGGAAAAGAATCCTATATAAAAGGCAAGGCATTCATTGACGATGGGACAGGAAACGCAAAACTGAAAGTACAGTTCTTCTGGCCTTTCAGGGGCAAGTACTGGATCATAGACCTTGCCAACGACTATAGCTATGCCGTTGTGGGTCACCCAAACCGTGACTATCTGTGGATTCTTTGCCGCACTCCGCAAATGGAGAAAGCGACTTACAACGCCATCCTCGACCGAATAAAAGCCAACGGGTTCGACGTTTCACGCTTGCAATTAACGCCACAACGCAAATAGTATTAACCGGCTATCGATACGCCTATCAGCTTACCGATACCAAAAGTGATCGCTGCCGCCATGAGCCCGAACAACACCTGCCTGAAGCCCGAAAACCAGACACTTCTGCCGGTAAACAATGTTATGGCACTACCTATCAGGAAAAGACCGGCAGCACTAAACGCCACACTCAACCCTATCGCCAACGCTCCCTTCGCGAAAAAGAACGGCACCAGCGGTATCACCGCACCAATAGAGAACAACAGGAACGAATAGACCGCAGCCTCCATCGCCGACCCTTTCAACTCCTCCGGATTGATGCCCAACTCTTCCTTCACCAACACTTCGTGCGCATGGCTTTTGTTGGTCATTATGTCAGCAGCCATTTCATAGGCTTGCGCCTCAGGTATACCCTTGGCAATATAGATCAAAGCCAATTCCTTTTCTTCACCTTCAGGATTGTTTTCTAATTCATCCATCTCCACCTGCATCTGATTTTCATACAACTCCTGAGAACTCTTCACCGATATCCACTCTCCCAGCGCCATCGAAAGCGCACCTGCCAGCAAACCCGCGGTACCTGCCAGCAACACCCCACTCTGCCCGGCAGTGGCACCCGCCACACCCATTACCAGACTGAAGTTGGAGACCAGACCATCATTACCGCCCAGCACTGCCGCACGCAACGCATTGCCGCCCACCGACCTGTGCCTTCGTTCGAAACGCGCCATGTTTGCACCGTTCACTTTCGATTCATTGTCTAGCAGCGAACGCAGTATCTTCACATGGTTGGTCTCGCTGCCCGTCAACGGCGCGCCACTCTGCCTGCGTGTGTGTATCACCGCATTCGAGATACTCTTTTCAGTATCCATCAGCACGCCCAGCACATAGTCATAACCAAATATCCGACCTATACGATTCAGCGTACGGGCCCGCAGCGAAGGCGGTGGAAGAACAGCATCGCCACCTTGTTTCTTCAGAAACGCGCTGGCGTGTCCATGCTCTATCTCGCTCATCTGCCTGAACACACTTGCAACTGCCGGATCTTCTTCGGCCTCCGCAAGCCGCGCATACAGATAGCCGGCATCTACTTCCGTTTGCAAACTTTTATTAGCTGAAGACATAGTACATCATTAAAGATCAAAGAAAAACAAAATCACTCCACTAACTGATGATGCCCGTCACCAACACAACAGCAGCACCCCATCGGCTTCACACATAAATGTACCACCGTTACTCGGCGTCTGCAACAATACACCTGCACCATCCAGCAAAATGATTTTTTTGTCAGTTCAGAAAATCCGATTAATATTGCAGCGTGATTCAAAACAAGAAACATACATGTTGTCGTAAACGTGCCCCGCACCGGAGCAGGTAACAACATGTCTTTATCATAAGCATTGTACCCTCCGGCAACCCGGAGGGTATTTTTTTTCAACCAACACAACAAATAGCATGACAACCATAGTCAACATAAAGAAGCAGAAACAGACCGCAGCAATCCATCATCGCTGCTGTAACCCTGCATGCTCAAAGGCGCGATGTTGACGGTCGTTCATGACACACCTCTTCCGACAATGCCCTTTGAGCTCCCCCCTCAAAGGGCATTTTTTATTCTTTTCACCAATTCAAAAACTACAACAAACATGAGATACATAAACAACACCCGCCTGTCAGATCAGTTCACGGTAAACAAAAAAGACGTCAACGCACTGGGCAAACTCACCACCTGCAAGATCCTCTCCGAGATCACAGCACTGTCCGACCAGGCTATTCTGCTTGCATTCGGCGATCTCGGCTATTACCGTTCATTGGCATCGTCCTATTCTATCGATTTCCTGCACCAGGCCCGGCGCGGAGAGACCGTAGCAATTGAGACCTCCGTTAATTTTACACCGGGCAAGGCTGTGCAACTCGCCATTGAGATGTACACTACAGGCCGAAAGACGCGCCCCGTAGCCATCGGCCGGTTCACCTTCACCAATGTAACAGCCGCCTGAGATCGATAATTCAATACTTACATTTAATCTTAAAAACCAAAAACAATATGTCACTAAAGCTCGGAGACATCGCTCCAAACTTCATTGCCGAAACAACTATCGGCCCAATCGACTTCTACGAATACCTGGGCAAAAGCTGGGGCATTCTTTTCTCGCACCCTGCCGACTTCACACCTGTATGTACCACCGAACTGGGCCGAACGGCTCAGCTCAAGGACGAATTCGCACGCCGCAACACCCGCGTCCTTGCGGTGAGTGTGGACCCGCTCGACAGGCACAAACAATGGATAGCAGACATCAATGAGACACAGAATACCCGTGTCGATTTTCCCATCATCGACGATGAAGAACGTGTCGTTGCCGACCTCTATGACATGATACACCCCAACGCATCAGCAACAGCTACGGTACGCTCACTCTTCATTATTGGCCCCGATAAAAAAGTAAAACTCACCATTACCTACCCCGCATCCACAGGGCGCAACTTCGCTGAAGTGCTCCGTGTGCTGGATTCGCTACAGCTGGCCGAACAATATGCTGTCGCCACACCTGCCGACTGGCAACCGGGCCAGGACGTGATTGTGGCGCTATCAGTACCCACCAACGAAGCCGAATCACGCTTCCCTGCAGGCGTGCGCATCATAAAACCCTACCTGCGCTATACCCCGCAACCCAAACCCAACGACTAACAGCCCCTTACCCGCATTATGAATAGCTAAAACCATTACAACAGTATGAATAACGAACAATTAAAAAGATTCTATACCGACAAGACAACCGTCCGCCTCACCGCGTTTTTTGTGTTCATCACCACCGGCATTGCAGTAGCCACCCACAACTATTGGCTTGCATGGCTGCTCTCTTTCGACTTCGCGCTGCGCGCGTTCACCTACTTCCCATCGCCACTGGGTCTGGCGGTAAAGTCCGTGCGAAGTGCGATTCCGTGGAACCAACAGCCTGTTTTCGCAGCCCCTAAAAAGTTCGCTGCAGGCATTGGGTTCGTCATGGCACTCACGCTGTCGGCACTTCTGTTCTTCTCTGCAACCATTGCAGCATACAGTATCGGCAGCATCCTGCTCACATGTGCCCTGCTCGAAAGTGCATTCAGCATTTGTGTAGGCTGCTACGTCTATGATATTGTGGTTGCTCCGCTGGCCAATAAACGCAATACTTCGAACTACTCATCACCCCGATAGATCAACAAATAGCTGTAAACAATGAAACTGATAAGCAGAAAAATATGCATGGCGCGCGACATAGGCGTCCACAACAACCTCTTCGGCGGCACACTCATGGAATGGATAGATGAAGCCGCAGCCGCCTACGCAACCGAATATTGCTATACACCCAACATGGTCACACTGCGCGTAGGCGAGCTACTCTTCAAAAAGCCCGTAAAGACAGGCAACCACATCCGCATATATGGCGAGGTGGTATCTCTTGGCAATACAAGCATCACGCTGAAGATAGAGGTGCGCAAATACAACCTGTATAGCGGCGAAGAAGCCGTTGTATGTACCACCAACATGACCTTCGTACGCATTGACGACGACGGATCGCCCACCCCCATTGGCGCCAGCGTAAGAAGGTCGCACAAGGAATTGATGGCAACACTCGAGAATTAAGGACCACTCCAAAGGAACTGCCGGCAACAGCAAAACAACCGGCGGTTCCCCTATGGAACAACCATCAATCAAAGGATCTTGCATGATGCAGCACTGCCAGTGTTGGTTCACGCAACCCATCTACCACCATCTGACATGTGCTATCGTATAGACTTTCAGGATTACGCACCAACACAAATCAGATCGTCATGACGAATATCACCTCATAGCTGACCAATAGCTGATTATTTTGCCACCACATTTGCCATCTTGTCACTATCTTTCATTACAGAAAACGACATTCAGCAACAGAGGCAGGTATTATGACGCAAAAGAAGAAGGGCAGTAAGCTGCTACGTTTCTGGAAACTATTAGGTCCCGGCCTTGTCACGGGCGCCAGCGATGATGACCCGTCCGGTATCGCCACTTACTCACAGGCAGGTGCGGCATATGGTCTCAGCACCCTATGGACAGCGGTTGTTGCATTCCCCCTCATGGCCGCCATTCAGCAAATGTGTGCACGCATAGGCATGGTCACCTCTCAGGGGCTCACAGGCGCGCTAAAAAAACACTACCCACGCCCGGTCCTATACCTCATGTTGCTGTTCAGCACGCCGGCTATCATCATGAACATTGGTGCCGATATAGCCGGCATGGGCGCCGTGGGCAATTTGTTGTTCCCCGCTGTCGATGCGTCATTCTTCAGCGTCTTCTTCACAGTACTGCTGCTGGGGCTTATCATATATCTGCCCTATGCACGCATCGCCGCCATCCTCAAGTATCTCTGCATCGTCATGCTGGTCTACTTCATTGTCCCCTTCCTGTCGCATCAGGATCTCGGTGCCATTGCCAAGGCAACCTTCATCCCCACCATCTCCTTCAACAAAGATTTTATTGCCATTCTCGTTGGTATTCTCGGCACCACCATTTCACCCTACCTGTTTTTCTGGCAGGCTTCGGTAGAGGTAGAGGAAATGCGCAAACACAAAAAACACATCATCGTCGACAAACGACTCATAAACAATATGGAGCAGGATGTCGATTTCGGCATGGGTTTCTCCGGCATGGTCATGTATTTCATCATACTCACCACAGGCACCGTCCTCTTCAATGGCGGTGTGCATAGTATAGATACGGTCGAGCAGGCCGCTACCGCCCTCAAACCACTGGCCGGCAACCTCGCCTACCTCCTGTTTGCGGTGGGCGTAATCGGTACAGGGCTTATTGCCATACCTGTCCTCAGCGGATCGCTATCATATATATATACCGAAACATTCGGTTGGGAACAGGGCCTCGACAAGAAGTTCAGTCAGGCCAAAGGTTTCTATGTCATCATCGCCATTTCGCTGCTGCTGGGCCTTGCGCTCAACTATATCGGCATTTCACCCATAAAGGCACTCATTTATACCGCCATTTTATATGGCATCACCGCCCCCGTGCTCATTGCCATCATCCTGCATATTTCCAACAATAAGCGCATCATGGGCGAGTTCACCAACAAACGCAGCACCAATATCCTGGGGTTTGCAGCACTTATCATCATGACGGTGGCCGCAGTGGCGCTAATCTACTTGCAACTTTTGGGCTAGTTGCTGCTAGGGCGTTTGATAGTCATAAATGTTGGCACCTCCGGCACTGACACCCTCGCGCACCTTGTATAGGATCGTGTCACCAGTGGTGTGATGTCTATATGTAAGCGTATAGGCATTCGAGTGACCGTGATCGTTGTCCTCTTCCCTGTAAAACGTACGAACACTGTCGTTCTGCAAAGCACCGGATGCATATTGCAACAACTTTCCGGCTACAATAGCTGTTACCGCATCAGGGAAGTAAACGGTCATCACTGTATCCGGCCTCGCCACCGGGCTGGTTGACGCCCCCGAGCTAAGTTCATTATGAAACATAAGGTGCCAGTTCATCGCACCACCAGTCATTTCCATAGATGCCGGAGCAGCGCTTATCATTACCGACTTCATCATTGATACCGAAGCATCATTATTCAGCGTAAGACGTACGGTAAACGTGCCCGACGTAGAATATACATGACATGGTTCCGCCTGCGACGATCTCGTACCATCACCAAACTCCCACAAATAAGCCGCGGCACCCGTGGTCGTGGCCTTGAAACACGTCTTGTATCCTGCCACCTGCGCCCCTTCGGGGGTAATTGCCGTCACCGATGCCGGAATCTGCTGTTTATCTGGCAGACACGCCGTCCAGAACAACACAGGTAGCAACAAAAGGATTGATATCTTTTTCATAAGGTCCTGGTTATGTTGCAAGTTATGGCAAATTGTGTGGCAGTTCCAACACAACCAGTTGTATCAAGTACTTTCTGCCACAATTCGCCACCTCCATACCATACCCTCAAAAACGCACTATGATAAAAACCCGGGCCATCTCACTCCCTTTGATCCACGATATTTGTTATGCGGAAAACTGTTTTAGTCCTTCAGGCGTCGGTCAGGTACATGGAGTGATCAAAAGTGATGGAAGTCCACGTCAGACAAATTGCAGGACTAACAACCTGGCTGTAAACAAAAATCAGGATTATCT
>JACSRV010000230.1 GCA_014879545.1 Chitinophagaceae bacterium
TCTCGTGGGCTCGGAGATGTGTATAAGAGACAGACCTACCACACTACCACAGATCACCGGTGCTTTTGATTTTTTATTGTGGTAGTGTGGTAGTGCCTTTTAGTTGATTTTATCTACTACCACAGCTTTAAAGCCTTTACAGGCTTGGTTTGTGGTAGTAGTGGTAGTAGTTATAGCTTTTTAGGTTTTAAAAAAATAGAGTAGTTAAAATATGCTATACCCCTTTAGCTGAGGAAGTCAGATTTGTGAAATTCGTAGTAGGTGGTGTGCGCGTACTTTAATTCATATCCAGACAAATCCTCGCTGATCACCGGGTAGCGATGCCTGCCGCTCTTACTACGGTACCCCATTTTATGCAGAGATCGCACTACTGTAGTTTTGTCATAGATAGTCTTATCATACCTGGTGAGATGGTTCGTCATTAATATCGATACGGGAATTGTCAACACATCGAGATCCACTACAGCAAAAATTGCCTTGATGGTTTCCTTTATATTTTTTTCAATTTGGCTCTCTTGATGCTTTTCGGGTTGATCTTTTTGGATTACTCGTTTCACCTGTAGAGAATAACTTATTTGAGTAACGATGCCGCTGACTACAGCTATTCCCGTATCTGTAAATTCCAATATTACCGGTTCATCGATGCTTTGTGGAAGAACTGAAATACTCGTCAGGTTTTGTTTTGTCCTTGCAATCTTGCTCATACATTAGTTGTTTTTGGTTATTAAAATGGCAAATCTTCTTGTACAGTTTGTGGCCCATCTTCAGCAGGTGTTCCCGATATGGCAGTAGTGGTGAAGTCTTTCCGCTCAAATTCGTAGTAGGTGGTATTGGCTGATACCAGTTCAAACACATCTTCCATAATGGCCGGTTGCCCGATCACGCTTTCTGCAGAAACCTTTTGTTTCAGTACCGGGTAGCGGTGCCTGCCGCTCTTGCTCTTGTAGCCCATCTTGTGCAGGGTCTTCACCAGGTATGTTTTCTCCAGGCCTTTCACCACATCTTTGGCAAAGTAGTTGAGTGGGAAAGTGAGTACTTCCATATTGGTAGCTTCAAACCATTCTTTCAGCTCGAGCCGTATTCTCTTTTCTGCCGTTGGTATGCTGTTCTCGATCACTGCCTGAAGTGCAGGCGTTTGCAAGAGCTGCGTATCAAACCAATGGCGTTCCTTTTTCTGAGTTACCATTTTCCGGTTACTGATATAATGCAGGAACGCCGGTATTTCCTCGATCATGCGGGGTAGCAGCTCAGTATCTACCTTTTCCAGTGCCGAAACACGTATCACCCAGAACCTGATCTCGTTTTTGTCGATGCGGATAAAATCCTCTTCATCGTTCGATATGAGTATGAATTTGGCAAAGAAGTCTAGCGTGACCTGGTCTTTACCCTTACTATTCATCACCACTTTATCGGCGGTGCTCAATCGCTTGATCTTCTGAATGACCTCGTCTTTGTCCAGCTTCGTTTCATCACAGCAGATCACCAGCTTACTCACCCAATGCGCGTTGAAGTCTTGCTTCATGTCCTCGTTGCCAATGGTGATCACATTCTCAGCAAATAATTTGTCAAGCCAGTTGATGAATGTGGTTTTACCGGTTTGCCTGTCTCGCGATACCAGGCAAAGGATAGGTAGTATCTGTTGTGGCTTGGTGTAGAGTAGGGTAATGTAGTCAAGTGCAAGTTCGTAACGCGGAATCTCGATGATCTGTCCATCACAGTTATATTTGACGGTATCAGTCCCGAAAACGTGCTTTATAAAGTCGATTGTTTTTTCACAGTCCCCTTCTTCAGGCTCATGTACGAATGGTTGATATAGGTTGTAGCAACCGTGTACGATCTGTTGAAAGTTCATGTGTGAGGGCACACAAACAAACCGGTGGTACTTCTGTATATGGTCGAAAATCTTCACACCATTATCATCTTTTATGGTGCCCTTTGTCCTCAGCTCGATGGCCTTATGCAGTTGCTGCCATTTGTCAGGGTAGGTGATATGCTGATAGTAGTCGTTACCTACTCGGATATAGTCGTTTGCGCTCTTGGGAACCTCAATTACGCACTTTCCCTCTTTATCGTCATACCGGTAGATGGTACCGTAAAAGCAAAAGTTCTTCAGGTTGCCGATCTCCGGCCTACGCTCCAGGTGATACAGATAGAACTTGGTTACATCGTCCAGATTGAAGTACTGGCGAACGCGGCCAGTGTTAATTGATATGTTGATGCGGGTAATGTACTTGCCGGGGTACACCTTGCCCGGTGCCATGATGGAAAAGTTGTTGAACTCAGTTTGTATCTCCTGTAGGCGATCGGGAAAGGAACACAACACATCGTCAAGCCCTTTGGGGTGGCCGTCCAGATCATCACTGTTAATGTGTGCAAAGTATCGCTCCACATCTTTGAGCTGGCTGGTGATCTCTGAGAAAGTGTACACCGATGAATAGAAAACGTTAGGCCGCTTACTCAGGTCCACACCATCGGCAATGTCTTTGCTGGTAATGTTCATATAGTCCCCGTCTGTGAGCCATACAAGCCGTTCCACCTTGCACGCCTCGATCAGCTTCAGTATGTCCGGCCAGATGGAATTGGTGTCTTTATCTCTCAGGCATGTGATAGACTGCAAGCCAACACACCAGATGCCGTGCATATCTGCCTTGAACGCCTTGAAAAACCCCTCTGTCAGGTAAAGGGTATCAATCTTTCCTGTAGTACAGTATTTCTCAACTAGTCGGGGAGGGAAAAAAGGGTAGGAGGGTTCTCCTTTCGGCTTCAGGTACTTGATAATGTCGCCGTTTGCTTTATGGATTGGCTGTTGCAGCCGCGTGATACAGTAGTCGTGCTTCCACTTACTTTCCTTGGTGTACTTAATTCGCTGCCGGTCGAGGTTGTAGACAAGGATATCGATTCCTTTCTCTGTTTCTCTGAATACCGGCACCGGCTTCAGGACGTTCACCGGTCTGGTCACGTCCTGTTTCAAGGTTTCAGAATATACAGTTTCCTCGCCGCCACTATGCCATACCTCTATTGTGTTTTGCGCTTCAGTTATGCCCAGCGCCGACATTCTCTGTTGAAAATATGATTGATCGCTCATTGCTGCAGTATGGGTAGTTGTGACTGTAATGGATCTACTTGTGACGTTTCAGGGCAATAAATGGGAACAGACAGAGTAGCACCATCGCCCAGGAACATAGCGTAAAAAGGACTGCCACAATTGCAATAGTTCCGGCTGAATCGGGCTTTGAATGGTTGAGGAAGTCTTTCTCAGATTTAATGATGGATAGAACCATGTACAGTGCCAGCGCTGCACCGATCAGATAGATTATGATTGTTGTTTGCATTGATTTGTCGTTTAGGTTGTGGCTTTTTTCCTATTCATGGCCTCTGTTATCAATCGCAGGCCTTCAGTCCAGTAGGGCACCATGTGCGTGAGCTTCAGTTTTCCCCCTCCCTCTCTCTCCTGTTCGAGTAGTTGCCTGTACTGCAACATCTTGCGTTGAAGTGTTTCAGGGCTCCAACTGTTAATGATTGTCGGTGCGTCCATGATTTGTGGTGTTATCTGAATAATTCGGTTTGAATTGCTTGCCTTTCTCTCTTCTCAGTTTCCAGCATCTTATCAAGGCGGTGTTCCAGCTCCTTGCATTTTTCAAGCTGTGACTTTCTTTCCACACCTGATTTTTGCAGCTTAAAATATTCCTTCTGAGCCGTCCGAACCTCGGTCACCAATGCGTATAGTTGTTCTGGGTCAATTGCCATAATCTTTTGAGTTAAGTGTGAACAATATCAGAGTATGAAACTTCTTCATATCGCCTCTCTGCTTTCTTTGACAGGCAGATCAGCTGATTGTATAGCTGGCTTACAGGAATACCTTGTACGGTGTGCGGTAGCCGTGCAATTCTGCTTGGGTTCAGCTCATTGAGTGCCAGAGACAGGTAGCCGGCACAGTGAAAGATCATCTGAGAGCTTCTCGGTTTTAGCTGTCGTAGAATGTCGTGTTTATCATATCCGTAATCGCTGAGGCCGTGTACACACATCTTCACCATCGCTATTGCCGCCCTGGCGTTTGGCGTGGAAATTTCCTCACGGTCCACATAGGGAGATACAATGCCGTGAAATATCTGTGCCAGTAACCGGATCAGGTCACTATCGCATTTCCGCATGTATTCCTCGTGGTCGTGTGTGTGTTTCTCCAGCTCGTAGGTACCGGAGCCGAAACAGAAGAATCGGACTACCTGTCCGGTAGGGCTGTTTTGGGCTTTTGCAAGTTCGATTTGTTCCTTTGGTAGTGGCATGGTGGTTTATTTTAGTAGGTTTTCCAATTCTATCTTAAGTGAAGCCTCTTTTTGGTTCAGTTTCTTGATGATCCCATCGATCGTATCCTGTTGGGTGATTGGGAGAGCATCTAAGTCGATCCACAGAACATTGTCCGGGTATTTGGGGTTGACTTGGATACCTACTTTGGGTAGTGCCTGAACTGAAAGGAACAATTCAAGTATCTTTTGTACCAATTCGCGCCTTTTTACAACTGAGTGTATCTGCGCCTGCAAGGCGTTAGCTTGTTGTAGTTTGTCCATCGATTACAGTTTTATATAGTTAACAAAATCACTTCTGTTGAGTGCTCGGGACAGTTGTTGTGCAGCTTTAGCCTTTAACAGGGCTTTGTCAACACTTGGCACGGTTCGTGTATTTGATTTATGACCGGCAGGCACCGGTGTAGTGGCGGTCAGGCCCACACCGATGCGGATGTCAGCAAGCATCTTTTCTACCAATTCCAACCTTGCGACGATCTCGCTGCCGGTCATAAATAAAATGTTGTAACTTTCCGAGTTAAAAATGAATAAGGGCAACCGTGTGAACGGTCACCCTTATCAAGGCCTGTGCAGATTGTGGCGATTTGCAGGCTGCTGAGAGAGCCAGCGCGGGAGCGCTAACTATTTTGTTGTACGTACTGAAGATTCCTACCCCCATAAAACTCTCTTTTAGCAGCCATCAGTAAAATCGCCAAACTTTCCAACGGCTTTGTAAACACAAATGTAAACACATTTGTAAACACAATGTTTACAAATGGGGTAGAAAACAACACATATTTTATTTTATAACAAAAAATTGGTAGAATGTCGGGGAATGAACTAAAAGGGTTGATGTTTGCTGAACATGGCTCTCTGAGCGAGTTTGCCACCTACAGTGGTATGAGCCGCCAGAACTTAAACCGTAAGCTGGAGGCAAAGAAACCGGATGAAGAAATGTTGCGTAGATACGCCGAATTTAAGGGCTATGATGCTGATAATTTTGTAAAATGGGCTAGGGGACCTGTCACAAATGAGGCATATTCTGAGCAAAAGAAGCTATCCGGTACCAGAGTAGATTGGGATGGAAAATTTAAAATTGAACTAAAAAAAATCTATGCTGAGAACGTGGAGCTGCACAAAACGATCGCTGATCGAGGCACCTTTATCATAGAATTACTGGACAAATAGTTGGTCATTTCGGTAGTTGGTCAAAAAAACAAGCGGGCTGAAAAGCCCGTCAATGCTCACTTTAAATAAAATCGTGGTTATGGGTAGTAATTCCCGTACGTGCTACAAAAGCCGCCACTACCTTGCGTTTTGGCGGCGTTTGTTTTTTTGCTAAAAAGCCAACTGTAACATACCGGAGTTCCCGCAAGCATTATTTACTTTTATCCATCGCATGAAGTTGTTTTCCAAAATAGGAGGTCATTTGTTTGCTGCTTACGCCATAGTTGTATTCATAGTCACTATGTTGTTTGTTTTGCCTTTTATTTGGCTCATTTCCTTTTTAAAGGAACCTGTGATGTCATTTTGGTTACATAAAGTATTCCGGCTGTGGATGGGAATTTATATGCCCGCCATTTTTTGTCCGGTCACGCGCAAAGGAAAACAGCACTTCAAGAAAGGAGAGAATTATGTGGTGGTACTTAATCACAACTCTTTCATGGACATTCCTGTATCATCTCCCTGGATACCGGGTCCAAACAAAACGCTGGCAAAATCAGAAATGGCTAAAATTCCATTATTCGGTGTCATTTACAGATCGGGGTCAATTCTGGTCAATAGGAAGAATGAGTCCAGCCGCCGCGACAGCATAGCAAAAATGCAGGAGGCATTGGAAACAGGTTTGCATCTTTGTTTGTATCCTGAGGGAACCCGCAATAAGACAGGTAAACCATTACAACCGTTTTATGACGGTGCATTTCTTACAGCTATTAAAGCTCAGAAGCCAGTTATCCCGGGATTGATTTTTAACACAGGAGTTATTCTGCCGCACAACAAAAAAGCCTGGGCACGCCCGATGAAAATACATATACACTTTCTGGCCCCAATTGATACAAAAGGACTGACAACCAACGACGTTGCAGGACTTAAAGAAAAAGTTCGTAGCTTGATGGAAGAATATTATACCCAACACTTAACCTCCATCTCATGACATTTACCATCATAGGAAACGGAAATATCGCCTGGTTTATCGGCAACAGACTCGTGGCTGCAAGACATCTTTGTAAGGGCGTTTTTGGTAGGAATCCTGTTTCCGTTAAAAGCCTTGCAGAGTCTCTGCTATGTAATAATTATGGTGACCTTAAAGCAGCAAAAGAAGTTGAGGCCGACGTTTGTTTCCTTGCGGTTTCAGATAATGCAGTCGCTGAGGTAGCCAAAACACTATCATACAAAAAGACTGTATTGATACATACTGCCGGGGCAGTATCATTAGAAGTTCTGAATGGAGCCGCACCGGATCTCGCTGTTTTATGGCCGGTTTACTCAATTCCTAAACAGAATCTGCCTACGCATAGGAACATACCTGTAGCGTGGGAGGCTACCACTCCCAAAGCTGAGAAGTATGCGCTTACTATGGCTCATATTCTTACGGATGTGTTGTTTGAGGCAGATAACAACCAACGGAAATGGCTACAT
>JACSRV010000233.1 GCA_014879545.1 Chitinophagaceae bacterium
GCAACGCCTCGGCGGGGGCGAAGAGCGGGAAAGGAGCGGCGCATGGCTCAATATGCGCGACCTTCTCGATAAAGAAATGCCGCAGGAAGAGCGACGCATCGGTATATTCTACTGGCGCAGGCTTTACAGTGTGGTTGCAGCATTGTCGCTGGTGGGTACGGTAGCTGTTGGCAGTTACGAGTTCTCCAACGCTTTCCGCAATCGCAGTGTTGCCGAATTGGGCGCACCCGGAATTGAAGCGGTGAACAACGAACCAACAACCTATGTTGCCAATGGTGCAGAAAATGTCGCGCGCGATGAGCAACGCGTAGCAGGCAGGGTGAGTGGTCGTATGTCAGGTACTTCGTCAGAAAAACCAAGACACACAGTTGCCACCTCTGCAGCAAGTAATGAAACAGAAGTGACGCTGAACAAAGTGGCAGGTACCGTTGGAGCCGACGGAACCACTTCAGGAACCATAACTATTGACGGAAACACCCATAGGGGAACTAACGTAAAACGTAATACAACAAAAACAAACTCTGTAAAGAAAGAAGTTGCAACTAAAGGCGGTACACTCGCATCTAACAATAACAGAAGCGGCAGTGAAAGTGTTGAAGGTGCAACGAGCGCTACTGCAAACAAAACTGCGAATACTGTAGAAAATACATCTGCCACACGCGGTGCGGCAGTAGCTGCCAACAACGAGGCTGTTGATAATAAAATGGCAGCAGGTAATGCCGCGTCGCATACTGAAAATAGCGGTTCGTCGGGCAGTGTAGCGAACGCAACTCACAAAGGAGGTCAATTGAAGGCAGGTGATGCAGGCAAACGATCAACCGGTACAGGAGCTAAGACTACAGGACGTGGTGATGAAGGAAAAACAAACCATGTAGCAAGTAACACTAAGAATGCTGACCTGAAAAACGGGCATCCGGTATTGAGTAGCGGTGTGGCCGGAAATTCAGTAGCTAACGGAGGAAAAGCGGAACAGGCCGGAAGGTCAGCGATCAACGAACTTCCGGCAAGCGGTCGTGGTGTTACATCGGCGCATATTCCTTCGGCTGGTGCGCCAACGCCTATGCCAGCAGTTACGGCTTCAGCTGCAGTTACCCCGGCGCAGAAGGCGCCTGTAGCAGCACCATCTGCTCAGCCGACTGAAAAAGAGGTGTCGAAAGATGCAGTTGGTCTGGTTGCCGCCAATGCAACCGACGTGCGTAACGATCCGCCACTGAAAGATGCTAAGTCTGAATCTAACAGCCAGGGCAAGAAGGTGATAACTAAACTGTTGGTGCATACACGCAACATCAAGATAGCAGAGAATGAGTATGCGTTGAAAGAGGATACCATCTCAATGGAGAAAGTGAATATGGATCTGGGCCTTGTAGCAACACAGCCTGCTCCTGCGGCCACAGACATGTCGGCCACTGTAAGCGGTAAGCGCACATCCAAAAGAGCGCTGTCTGGTCGTGGCCGGTCTGCTACAACACCGAATGGTAATGCTGTCAGCAACACCTCTGCCGGAGTTTCCGGGGTAAACACAACAGGTGGTGCGGCAGGCAAGGCTGCAGCCGGTAAACAAGGGTCGTCGCAGGGAGCTGCGAGAGGTTTTGCAGTAGAAGAAAAGGAATTGGCGGTAACGGGTACATCTGCGTCCGGAAGTGCTGAGGGTGCTGCGAGCACTGCTAACCCGGCAATTGTGCCTTCGTCCGCAGCAACCGAAGTGTCTAAAGAAACTGAAGTGGCAAAAACCAAGACAGCTGCAAAACAAGGTGCCGGGGCATCTTTGGTACAGAAAATGCTGGCTGCGTTCAATGATATCAAAGAGAATGCTTCAAGGACTCATTTTGTGCCTGGTATCACAGCCGGTATCAATGCGAATTTCTTCGGGCCAAGTAGCTTCAAAGGCTTCCAGTTCGGCCTGACCGGAGATATCATCTTCAACGAAAAGTGGAATATCATGACCGAGTTCAAGTACTTCCACAGGTTGAATAACAGTACTCAGATCGACGATAATTTCTACACATACACGCAGGTGGGTTCGCAGTACCGCAGGGATCTGCAGCTCAACTCTTACAGCTTCTCTGCACTGCATAGTCTGGAGCTTCCGGTGTCTGTACGTTATCATCAGGGCAAATTTGATTTCTACGCCGGTGGCAACTTCCTGTACACATTCTCTATCAACACAGGTGCCGCCACACAACCCGCAGTGGGTGTTGCTCCTGAATTTGTGAGCACACCGGGTACTGACAATGCACCAACGCTCAATGAAGCTGATTTCAGCAGCAGGTTTGGTTTGGGATATCTGTTCGGGTTCTCTTATCAGGTTGCACCTAAGTTCAATATCGATCTCAGGAATGTTCAGACGGTTTGGGATAATGCAGCATCAACAGGCGCCAAATCTATCTCTAACCAATTGTATAAGACACCGTCAATCCAGCTGTCTATTATGTACAGACTGGGTGGCAACAGAAATAAAGACTGATCATTTTTTCAAAAATGATAAAGTGGCCGGGAGTGTGCGCTCCCGGCTTTTTCTTTTCCGGTAATTGTAAGTGCCAGCCGAATATGGTGTAACTTTCAGGCATACAGCACTAACAGTGACGTCTTTGGCCAGATACAAGCAAGGCACCTATACACTACACAATAAAGTAGAGGTTGTGCGGGGTGGCGCACGCTATTTCAGGTTGATCGAAGAGATCGCTTCGAACGCCGTTTACTCATTGCACCTCCAGACCTACATCTTCGATGAAGACGAGACTGGTATCGCTGTTGCTAATGCGTTGAAGGCGGCGGCACGCCGTGGCGTGCTCGTGTATGTTTTGCTTGATGGTTATGCTTCACAGAAGCTCTCAGCAGCGTTTATTAATGATCTGAAAGGGGCAGGTGTGTACTTCAGGTTCTTTGAACCTTTTTTTCGGGGCAGTTCTTATTATTTCGGCAGGCGGTTACATCATAAGGTTGTTGTAGCCGATGGTTATTACGGTCTTGTGGGTGGCGTAAATATCAGCAACAGGTATAACGATCTGGACGGTCAGCCTGCCTGGCTCGATTGGGCGATGGCTGTTGAAGGCGAAGTTGCACAACGATTGGATAAAATTTGCGTACGCATGTGGAACCGGGGCGTATTCGCACCAAGGTGTCTTGCGGGAACTATTCCTCCTATGTCACCACCGTCAGAAACATGCCGGGTACGCGTGGCCCGCAACGATTGGGTATTTCGCCGCACAGAGATCACAAATAGTTACCGCATGTTGTTCTCCGTGGCTCAAAAAGAAATAACTATAATGACCAGTTATTTCTGGCCACCCCAGGGTATTCTTCGGCGAATGGTCATTGCCGCACGGTCCGGCAAGCGGGTGCGGGTTGTGTTGACCGGTCATGCCGACGTTCCCTTTGTAAAATTTGCCGAAAGATATCTTTACTCCACGTTACTTAAGAACAATGTGGAGGTCTATGAATATCAGAGAAATGTCCTTCACGGAAAGCTTGCCATTGCAGACAGGAAATGGATAACCGTTGGTTCTTACAACCTCAATACGATCAGTGCGTTCGCCAGTGTCGAACTTAATCTGGAGGTGGACGATGAAATGGTAGCGGCCAGGCTTCACGATGCCGTTGAAACAATAATACTAGCAGACTGCAGGCGCATTACAAGCGAGTCATTCGTTGCATCTACAGGTGTTATCAGCCGGGCGTTGTACTATTTGTCCTTCCGCATCATTCAACTACTGTTTGCTTTATTCACATTCTATTTTAGTCAGAAGAAGAAAGGGAGTTAGCGACCGGCAATCCGTCGCAGGAAGTTTCGGAACGTCTGTCCGTCCCACTTGGCGAATCGACCGCGCTGAACGATCAGCTCATTGGCATCCGGGTGTTCCGGATAGTAGTAAAAAACACAGTGTGACACCGAGTCTTGCCATCCCAATATCTCACCAAACCTCAGATCGTTGAACTTCAGGGTGTCATGGACTTTTTCTACCGTGTAGAAACCATTGGAGAACCGGATGAGCTTGTCGATGTCATTCTTGTTCGGTGCATTGTTAAGTAATGTGGCATTCCGGCAAACGAAGCGGAAATGAGTGGGTTGGTTGTCGAACAGCGACCTATAGCCAATGTAGTAACCTGAATCATGCTGGGCAACAACGTACCAAAGGATGTTGTTCAGTGGTGTCGGCGTGCTGAAATAGCGTCCCGCTCCTGCATTCATTTTGTTCAGATCTTCTTGCACCCGCCTGTCAATGATGTTTTTGAAAAAGATACCTGCCAACAGATAGCAACCGCTTATGGCCAGGGCAGCCCCTGCAATGAGCGTTCTGTTCTTATTTGCAGTGCCCATGGCAAATAGGACCACCATTGCAATTGCCGGCCATATAGTAAACAGTGGGTCGGCAACAAACATTGTGTTGAAAGCCACCCGATAGTGACTGAAGGGTTCGAACCACGCTGTGCCATAGGCGTTGAATGCGTCAATGAAAATGTGAATGAAGCATTGGAATGCCCAAAAGAATCCCCAGCGGCTATAGGTCATAGGAGCCCTTCGGAAGGCCAGTGTCGAGACCCAAGCCAGAAGCGGGCTGCACAAAACAATGAAAAGGAACGAATGGGTGAATCCCCGATGCGCCAGCAGATCGCTGATAAGCGGCAGGAAAAAAGAGGCAACAAAATCTATGTCAGGCAGGCTGTTGGCGATCGCGCCTACTATCAGCGCTTTCTTGCCCAGTTCTTTTCCTGCAATTAAATGCCCTATACATGCTCCGGCTACTATGTGCGTCAGTGAGTCCACTTCAGGTCAAAGTTAACGTGGATATTTCACCGATTTACTAAGAATGGTCAGTACGTTAGCTATCGTAATAGCCTCATTGTTACCAAATCCCCCTAAAAATACCTTCATGTTATTTCAGATAAGAGGAAATTACACGCATTGTTTGTTGTAGTTTTGTCATCTTAAAAATTCAAAAATATTATATATGCATTTCAAGAAAGGACTTATTGTTGCCTTATCGGTAATGACATTGGCGTCTTGCGGAGAACAGCAGAAGCCCGATGGGAAAATGGAGGCCGGCCGAAAGCTCCTCGATCCGGCCAACATGGACACTACAGTTCGTCCGGGCGATAACTTCTTCCTCTACGCCAACGGAGCGTGGTTGAAGAACAACCCCATACCAAAATCAAAAACAAGGTGGGGTAGCTTTAATGAACTGGTAGAGAACAATAACGAGATACTCCACAAGTTGCTTGATTCTGCCGCCGCAGCATCCGACGCGCCAAAAGGAAGCAATGTGCAGATGGTTGGCGATTTTTATCGTACAGGTATGGATAGTCTCGCTATTGAGAAGGCAGGCATCACGCCGTTGGCGGGCATTTTGCAGCGCATAGCCGGTATCAAAGATGCTGCCGGAGTGCTTGCAGAGGTTACTACAGAGCATACCCAGGGCATCGGCCCGTTGTTTGGGTTCTATGTGTCGCCCGACGATAAAAACGTTACCAAGCAGATCTGCCAGTTCGGTCAGGGAGGTTTAGGTATGCCGGGGCGCGAGTACTACTTCGATAAAGACGCCCGCACTACGCAGATACGCGATGCATACCAGAAGTACATCGTGAATATGCTGACGCTCATGGGCACAGAAGCGGCGCAGGCTACAAAAGACGCAGCCGAAATTTACAAGCTGGAGTTGGCGCTGGCCGGTGCCTCATACACACGTGTTGAAATGCGCAATCCTTACCTGTTGTACAACAAGCTGCACGTGGATGAACTTACAAAAAAGACACCGGGGCTTGACTGGAAAGGCCTGCTTCAGAGTTTGAAGGCGGCTGGCCAGGATAGTGCCATTGTGGCAAATCCTAAGTTCTTTACTGAGGTAGCCAAACAGTTGAAAGCAACTCCTGTAGAGACGTGGAAAAAATACCTCAGCTTCCACGTTGTAAACGGAATGGCATCATTCCTCAGTTCAGGGTTTGATACTACCCGCTTCAATTTCTACGGCAAAACAATGCGTGGTCAGCAGGAGCAGGAACTCCGTTGGAAGCGCGTACTGTCTATTGTAGATGGTAATATCGGCGATATGCTCGGACAGATGTACGTAGATCGCGCGTTCAAGCCTGAGGCCAAAAAGCGTATGCTTGAATTGGTAAGCAATCTGCAGCAGACTTATGCCGAGCGCATTCAACGCCTCGACTGGATGAGCGCTGAGACCAAGCAGAAAGCGCTTGTGAAGCTGAATGGATTTATGAAGAAGATCGGCTATCCTGATACTTGGAAAGATTACAGCAAACTCACAATCGGCCGCGAAAGTTATGTGGCAAACGTGCTGGCAGCAGCGCAGTGGCAATACGACTTCAACGTCAACAAATTGGGTAAACCTGTTGATCGTATGGAATGGCAGATGACACCGCCAACAGTTAATGCCTATTATAACCCCGCTTTCAATGAGATCGTATTCCCTGCAGGTATCCTTCAGTATCCTTTCTTCGATGAAAATGCTGATGACGCGGTTAACTACGGTGGTATCGGTGGCGTGATAGGGCACGAAATGACGCACGGTTTCGACGATCAGGGACGCCTTTATAACGCTGAGGGCAATCTTAGCAATTGGTGGACTCCACAAGACTCGGCCAATTTCACAACCAAGGCCAACGTAGCGGTGGATATGTATGGAAAGATCGTTGCTTTGGATACCATGCACATCAATGGTCACCTTACTGAAGGTGAGAACCTCGCCGACCTGGGTGGAATAAGTATCGCTTACGAAGCGTTTAAGAAGACAAAACAAGGCAAGAGCAATGAAAAGATCGATGGTTTTACCCCCGATCAGCGCTTTTTCCTCAGTTGGGCTCAAGTATGGCGTGCCAATACCCGCCCCGAAGAGATCGCTCAGCGCCTGAAAACCGATCCACACTCTCCGTCAGAGACAAGGTGTAATGTGCCTGTGAGCAAT
>JACSRV010000154.1 GCA_014879545.1 Chitinophagaceae bacterium
CCCCTCCTGCTAAGCCTGCCTGACCGGTAGGCAGGGAGGGGATAGGGGTGGTTGATTTTGGTATCTCGAAAGCACTCGGGATGAGAAGAAGTGAGAAGTTTTTGCGCAGATTTGGGAAGCAAGTGGGAAGTAAATTCCGCCGTTAAAAGACGTAAATAGTTGATGATCAATAGAAACACGACAAAACCATGTGAAAACAAAAAAATCTGCTCACCGGGAAGCAAAAAGAGCCCGATACAAGGAAACCAGCCCAGCCCTTGATGGCGCCTTCATATTTCCGTAGATGTGGTTACCGTGCCTCAGATAGTAGCGCATAGTCACACATTGTAAAATAGCCAGTCCATCGGCAGCGCAGTCCCGAAAGCACTCGGGAATAAGAACAAGAGCGGATGGGACAGAGTGCTTTTGAAGGAAACCGCGATAGGAAGAGGATGGGAGTTTTTTGGGAGTTTTTTTGAAAATGACATTGATATAAATGACTGATTATTAACCTGAAAATGAAAAATCATGCACTATCTGTTTTTGCAGAAAATGGGAGTTTATTTGTTAGGAACAATGGTGAAATAACTACCACCACACCGGCACAATGTTCCGCATTTATGATAAAATTCCGTATCTTGAATATCATTTCCTAGATCAGGCAGCAACGTTACATAACCAAATGAAAACCCTGAATACATGAGAAGTTCTGTTCTAATATGGCTGATTTTTCTTGTGGCGGCCTTACCCGCCCGCAGCCAGATCATCATCACATCAGCAGGCACGGGTGGTGGCGGCATCAGTGGTGATGGTGGCCCTGCTACAGCTGCTTTGCTCTATCAACCCTATGGCGTGACGCTCGATAATGTTGGGAATCTCTATATATGCGATAATGGAAAGAGGCAAGTTCGTAAGGTAAGCCCGGCTTATGGAGGAGTGATTACAGCAGTAGCCGGTAACGGTACTGTGGGCTTTAGCGGAGATGGTTACGAAGCGATTTATGCACAAATAAGCGGTGCCTCGGATGTCGCAGTTGACAAAAATGGAAATGTCTTTATTGCCGATGCGGGTAATCATCGTATCCGCGTCGTTTCACCTGGTGGCATAATTACTACGTTCGCTGGCACAGGTGTCGCAGGTTACAACGGTGATGGGATGCCTGCCACAGCGGCTAATTTAAATGGCCCTACTGGAATTTGTATTGATGACACTGGCAACGTGATTATTGCCGAATTCTATTCACGTCGCATACGTAAAATTGATACGTTTGGCATAATTAAAACAGTCGCAGGCAACGGAGCCGCAGGATTTACAACAGATGGTGCAAAAGCAGACACAGCCTCACTAAATTATACTTTACTAGTGCGAGTGGACAAGACTGGGGCGATTTATTTTATTGATAATGATCGGATAAGGAAAATTAGTACCACTGGGCAGTTAGTTACTGTAGTCGGCAACGGAATCGTTGGCAACTCTGGAGACGGAGGGCCTGCAACAGCAGCCACAGTGGGCCTCTCGGCATTTTGTATCGATAGTTCAGGGAGTATCTTTATTGCTGATGGATTGAATGACGTGATTAGGAAAATTTCTCCCAACGGAATCATTAATAGATTTGCTGGTTCAGGTACCGGTGGTTATTCCGGTGATGGCGGAAACGCACTTGCCGCTAAACTAAATTTATGTCAGGGGGTTGCAGTTGCTCCCAACGGCGATGTTTTTATCGGAGACGTCGGTAACAATCGCATTCGCATGGTGTCAAACCATATTGCAGGCGCATCCCAAATACATGCAACGAAGCCGAAATTGGAAGTTTACCCCAATCCTGCTACAGATTTTATAAACATAGAACTATCGGGTGTTGCACCACAAGAGGCGGAGGTAAGCATACGCACCATAGATGGCCGTTTGGTAGGGCGCTATTGTATGCATCCAACTGCACCCTTGCGTCTGTCTGCCAACTGGCCCGCCGGTACCTATGTAGTATTGGTAACAACCGCAACTGAAAATATTTCCAAAACCATCACTATCAATGCTCCGAGATAAACGATGGTCGTGCGATTTGAAAAGAACACTTCCCTCATAGATCCCATGCGCCTATCTTCAGCAACCTGAAGAAATCGGTCTCGGTCAGTTCGCGCACAGCGCCGGGTGGCAGGTCGCCCAGTTCCAGGTCTTCTATAGATGTCCTTATCAGGCGGCGGCAGGGGTGGTTCACAGCACGCATCATATTGCGTATCTGGTGATACTTCCCCTCATACAGAGACACCCGCAACCACGAATGGGCTATGTGCGGATTGGTCTCCAGCTGATGCGGATATACTGACGGAGGCTCGGGCAGCAGTTCCACCTCACAGGGAGCGGTAAGATGGTCGCCCTTGCTGCGCACACGAATGGTGACACCCTGCTGCAGTTGTTGCACAGTCTCTGCCGACACAGTTCCAAGCACCCGCACAAGGTAGGTGCGCCGGTGAGGTCGGGGACTTTTAAACAGCAGGTCTATCACTTTTTTGTTGGTAGACAGCAGCAGCAACCCCTCCGAAAGCGCATCCAGCCGCCCAATGGTATGCGTGCCGGGTGGAAACTTGAAATCGAGGTGGCTGAGCAGCGGCACGTCTTCCACACTCACAAACTGTGAGACCATGTGAAACGGCTTGTTAAGCACAAAGTAGCGATATGTATCAGGCTGCTGCACCGGGCGCAAAGGTAGGTAATGTCAATAAAGGCCGTCAGAGGGGCGGTTATTCGCCTCGCTTGACTTTTGTGATGAATTTTGTACTTTTCGAAACTTATAATATAATTACCATGACAAAACAAACGTGCCCTTCGTGTGGCGGTGAAAATCTATTAAACAGCAGGTATTGTTCCTCTTGCGGTGTTGCACTGCCCCAATCCTCTAATGAAATTGAGTCAAGCGACGCTCAAGTGCCGACGACAGGCAAAAAGACTAAAAACAAACCTAAGATGGCAGTGGTGGTTGCAAGTGTTGCTGCTGCCTCAATTTCGTCCTATTTCGCTCAAAAGATGTTCACGCCCCGGCCGCCATCTTTCGAGAAAGCACTGGTCGCTGCTGCAAACGAAATGAATAAGATGTGCCCGATGATGGTTGATCAATCAACAAGGTTAGATAATACAATGGTTATGCCTGGAAATGCCTTCCAATACAACTACACCATAATTGATGTGGAGAAAGCGGAGGTGAAACTGGACACGGTGCGTAAATATCTCGAGCCTGTGATCATCGCAAATGTCAAAAACAACTCTGATATGAAGTTGCAGCGGGAACACAAAACAACGCTTATTTATAAGTACAAAGACAAGAATGGCCTCGAGATTTATACACTTAAAGTTACACCCGATATGTATCAGTAGGTAAGGCAGAGGCTGTATGTCCTGCTTCCGGTCTTTTGCATTTGCTTCGGGTCGGAAACATAAAAAGCCTCTTCGCAAAATCGGCCGATAGAGGAAATGTACGAACTGAATTAGATTGTATATTGTGATTGATTAACAGAGTGAAACAGATAGGGTACATATTGCTTACGTTGTTGCTGGTGCTGCAGGCCGGTGGTCTGCTCGTGTGGTACGAAGTGAAGCAGGGAGTCGTTCGCTACCAGCAGCACAAGCGTGCTGCAAAGGCCAATGCCCCGCGGCAGGTGCTGGTAATGACCGCCGATGCGTACCAACGGGCCAGAGTGGGTAGGCGCGACGTGAAAGTGGATGGTAAGATGTATGATGTGGTGAGCGTGGTGCGGCAGGGCGGTCGTGTATATGTTACTGCCGTCCGCGACCACAAGGAAGAAAGAGTACTGCGGCGCATTGCAACCATTGCCGGCCATACACAAGAGGGTAGCACTCCCTTGCCCGATGGCCTGCTACGGTTATTGTCGGTAGTATATGTGTTGCCGCCGCCCATAGAGGCAGTAACGTTTTTCAAAGCAGTTACTACTACCTATTTCGAAAGCCCTTCATCGTTGAAGGTGCGCATGGTAGATGTGGGGCTGCGGCCACCGGCATTCAGTGTTGAAGTTTAATTGATGATGCGCACGCCCCTTCCGGGTGTGCAGTTCCTATTTTATTTCACGTAAAACAACATTGAATGAAGCGTATTTTATATGCAGCAGCAGCTATACAATTGCTGCAAGCCGGCCCCGTCAGATCACAATCAAAAAATGCAGACACAGCCGGCAAACAGATAGGGTTGGATGAGGTCACCATATCGGTGAACCGTGTGCAGGAGAGCCGCAAACTGGTGGCACAACAGGTGCAGAGCCTGGATAGTAAACAGATAGCAGCAGCCCAGGCGCAAACAAGTGCCGACCTGCTGGCCAATACCATGGGCATCTTTGTACAGAAGAGCCAGATGGGTGGGGGCAGCCCCGTGCTGCGCGGCTTCGAGGCCAACAAGGTGCTGCTGGTGGTAGATGGGGTACGCATGAACAACCTCATATACCGTGGCGGCCACCTGCAGAATGTGATAACATTGGACAATGCCATGCTCGATCGTGTGGAGGTCCTGTACGGGCCTTCATCTACTATGTATGGTAGTGACGCCCTGGGTGGAGTGATGCATTTCTACACCAAACAACCACAGTTCTCTAAAGACAGTGGTAAACTGAAAACGGCTGCCAACGCCTATGTGCGGTATGGCAGTGTAAATGCGGAAAAGACCGGTCATGCCGACTTTAGCATAGGTGGCAGGAAGTTTGCCTCGCTCACATCGGTTACCTACTCCTCCTTCGGAGACCTGATGGGGGGCAAGTCGGCCAATCCGTTCTATGACACTGCATACGGAGTGCGTCCGTATTATGTGGGACAGATAGGTGGTAAGGATACGCTGCTTGCCAACAGCGATCCATACAAGCAGGTGCAAAGCGGATACGATCAGTACGACATCATGCAGAAGTTCGCCTTCAGGCAGAATGAGCATGTGTTGCATACCCTTAACCTGCAGTACAGTACCAGCACCGACATACCCCGCTACGACCGGCTTACCGACCCCGGCGCGGGTGGCAAAGGGCTGCGTTTTGCACAGTGGTATTATGGTCCGCAGGAGCGTGCCATGCTTGCCTACAATGTGAACTCAGACAATGAGAAGGTCTTCTTTCAGCACCAGCATGTGGGCGTGAACTATCAGCAGATAGAAGAGAGCCGTCACAGTCGCAGCTTTGGCAGCAGTAAGCTGTCGCACAGGGTAGAGCAGGTGGCTGTGTTTGGTCTCAATATGGATGTGCAGCGCACCACCGGGCGTCACGCTATAAGGCTGGGATTGGAACAACAAAGCAATATGCTGACGTCAACCGCCGAGCAGGAGAACATCAGCACGGGGGCGAGGGTACCGTTAGATACCCGCTATCCCGGTGGCAGCAACGCAATGGATGTGTGGGCCGGGTATGCATCGCACACCTGGCGCATTAAAGACAACTGGACGCTGAATGACGGTATGCGCCTGGGTTATACCAATCTGCGGTCCACTTTCTCCGATACGTCTTTCTTTGCTTTCCCGTTCAACGAGGTGAAGCAGGGCAACTTTGTTTACTCGGGCAGTGTGGGTATCATCCACACGCCCACCGACAAGTGGAAACTATCGCTCATGGTGTCTACCGGTTTCCGCGTGCCTAATGTGGACGACCTGGCGAAAGTGTTTGAATCGGCTCCGGGCTCGCTCATTATACCCAACAACAAGCTGAATGCTGAGAAGACACTGAACACAGAATTGGGTATTACTAAGGTGCTGGGCAGCAAGGCGGTGTGGGAGAACTCGGTGTACTATACCCGCTACTTCGACGCTATTGTGACCGCCCCGTTTACTTATAATGGTGCCGACTCTGTAATGTACGAAGGCAAAATGAGCCGCGTACTGGCCAATCAGAACATGGGTAAGGCCTACATCTATGGCCTGTGGAGCAACATACGTGCAAGGATCAGCGATCACCTGCAACTCGCCGGCGGGCTGACCTATACTTATGGCCGCATTGCCAGCGATAGTACCGCGCAACCGCTGGACCACATACCACCTATGCAACTGAGGGCGCAGGCTATCTACACTGCAGGCAAGCTGGGTGTCGACTTTTTTGTGAACTATCAGGGTGCCAAGAAACTGGCCGACTACTACCTGAACGGAGAAGACAACGAACAGTACGCTACGCCCGATGGCATGCCGGCATGGGTTACAGGCAATGTGCGTGTTTCCTACAAGGTGCATAAGAACATGACCGTGCAGGCGGGTGTAGATAACATACTGGACACACAATACCGTGTATTTGCAAGCGGCATCAATGCGGCCGGTCGCAACATATTTGGTGTAGTAAGGTTCAATTACTAATTGAAAGCTGATGAAGGGGCAGCGTGCCGCCACCGGTGCGCTGCCGCCTTTGTAGCGCAGGTGTCACAGCATCAGTTCTGTGGCGGGGTCCCAGAAGTGTTTGTCCAGATCCACGATCACATCATCCACCACCCTGATGCCCTCTTGTTCCAGCTGCTGTTGCATGCGCTCGGGCGGGTGGAAGTGGTGCCTGCCGGTAAGCATGCCGTTCCGGTTCACAACACGGTGGGCCGGCACCGCGGGGGTGAGGTTGTGGCAGTCGTTCATGGCATAACCCACCACACGCGCCCCCGACTTTGCCCCGAGCGCGGCAGCAATAGCGCCATAGCTGGTAACACGGCCATGAGGTATGGCGCGCACAATGTCGTAAATGGCATTGTATAGGTCTGAGGAACTAGCGGGGCGAGTAGCCATCTGTGTCTCGTTTGGTCAGGAGTTGGGAGCGGCGGGGTTCCGGCACCTGTTGGTAGTCATAGGGGCAGTTGAGGCAACCATTGCCGCAGCAGTATCCACGCTCGCGCAGGTAGTGCGCCGTGAAAACGAGCAATCCCGCCGGGGTGATATAGTAGTCTTTGCCTTCCTGCATAATGGTCGGTTATTCTTCTGTAACGTCGTCTGTAGTGTCGTCAGCAGCATTCAGCTTGGCAAAGCGGCCTTCCAGCTTCACGCCGTCAGGTGGCAGCGAGAACGACAGGAAGTAAATGGTGCGACCATCGGCAAGGTGCATTTTTTCGTAGAACGTCTGTATCGCCAGAGGACCTTTGTTCAGCCCCTTGCCGTAAACGTCGGCAATGTTCTCGTGCACCGGACAACCCTGCGCCTCGATCACCTCAAGTGTGAAGTCATATAGCTCTTTCGAGTCGGTCTTGAGGTTGATACGTGCGCCCGGCTTCAGCAATTGCTGGTACAGGAACAGGTAGCGGGGATGGGTGAGGCGGTTAGATTCCTTCTTCAGGAACGGGTCCGGGAAGATGATCCATATCTCTTCCACTTCCTGCACCGCGAAGTAGTTGGTGATCTGCCCTATGTGGATGCGCAGGAACGCAATGTTGTCCAGACCTTCCTGCAACGCGGTGGTTGCACCACGGTAAATACGGTTGCCCTTGATGTCCACTCCAATGAAGTTGCGGTTGCGGTGTTCGCGTCCGAGGCCCACGCTGTATTCGCCCTTGCCGCAGGCGAGTTCCAGCGTTATAGGGTTGTCGTTATTAAAGAACTTATTCCAGTTGCCCTTCATATTTTCGGGGTATTGCAGAACGTTCTTGTATGTTTCGATGGCCTGAAATTTGACCAGTTTCTTGTGTCCCATTGTTGGTGTTGTGTGGGTGCAGGCACCCGATTAAACTACTACGTTGATCATTTTGCCCTTTACGAAGATGAACTTCTTCATGGGTTTGCCTTCCATCCACTTTTGCACAGTTGCATCGGCAAGTACTGCAGCTTCTATGTCGGCCTGCGGGGCATCCAGTGCAAACTCTATCTCGGCGCGTTTTTTGCCGTTAATAGACACCGCATAGTTCACGCTGTTCTCGGCAATGAACTTGTCGTTGTGCTCAGGGAAGGCGGCATCGAGCACGGTAGTAGTGTGGCCCAGCTGGTGCCATAGCTCCTCAGTGATGTGAGGCGCAAACGATGCAAGTGCCACGGCAAGCGGTTCTAATATGGCACGTTTGTGGCATCCGGCTGAAGCAAGCTCGTTGACGCAGATCATGAACTGGCTGACGCAGGTATTGAAGGAGAAGCGTTCTATGTCTTCGCTCACCTTCTTCAGCGTTTTGTGTAGTGTGCGCAGTTCTGCCACCGTAGGTGCCTCATCTGTAACAATGAAGCCCGATTGCTCGTCGTTATACAGACGCCAGAACTTCTTGAGGAAGCGGTGTACACCCTCTATGCCCTTGGTGTCCCATGGTTTGCTCACCTCTATCGGGCCTAGGAACATCTCGTACATACGGAAGGTGTCTGCGCCATATTGTTTTACAATGTCATCAGGGTTAACGACGTTGTACTTTGACTTGGACATTTTTTCAACCTCGGCACCACAGAGGTACTTGCCGTCACTGATTCTATTGATGGGTGAGTCGACAGAGAAGTCCTCCAATACAAGATACGTTGGACCGTCAGTTCTGTATTGTTTTTCCCGAACCGATCGGAAGGCTGTTATGTCGAGTTCGATAGAGTTTACAAGACTAATATCTACGCGGGTATTGTTAATCGTAAGTGAGTCGATTGTGCCGCCAACAATGTTCTGAATCGTTTCGTGGAGTTTCTGGTACGTTTCACCGTGCGTAGGTTGCTTCGGATTCGAGAAACTATCGGCGATAGACTTCGAAACGTACACAAGAGGCATTGGAGATGGGGATGTCGTTAAGCCAGTTACACTAAAAGTAGCGAAGTACATGAATCGCGAACTGCCTTGGATCATACCCTGATTAAGTAGCTTTTTGAATGGCTCGTCGAAGCCTATGTGGCCGAGGTCGTAGAGGACTTTGGTCCACATGCGGCTATAGAGCAAGTGCCCCACAGCATGTTCGGTGCCGCCTACATATATGTCAACCTGATTCCAGTAGTCGGTGGCTGCACGGCCTGCGAACTCAGTGTCATTGTGCGGGTCCATATAGCGAAGGAAGTACCAGCTGCTGCCTGCATAACCCGGCATTGTGTTGGTCTCGCGCTGACCGGCAGGGGTATTCACCCATTCGGTAACGTTGGCAAGTGGTCCCTGTCCTTCAGGCCCCGGCTTGTATGACTTGACGTGCGGCAGTTCTACAGGTAGTGTGCCGGATACCTGTGCTTCGTCAGTGGCATAGGGTATGTCGTTGATGTAGACAATAGGGAATGGTTCGCCCCAGTAGCGTTGGCGACTGAAGCCCGCATCGCGCAGGCGATAGTTAGTGCGGCGCGTGCCGGAGCCTATTTTTTCAAGTGCGCTGATGGCTGCTTCTGTAGCCTCTTTCACAGACATACCTGTAAGGAAGCCACTGTTGTGTATGTTGCCCGACTTATCCGAATATGCGGCTTCGCCGCTGTATTGGTCGCCAAAGATGTTTGTGATCGGTATGTTGAAGTGTTTGGCGAAGGCATGGTCGCGGTCGTCGCCGCTTGGCACGGCCATGATGGCTCCGGTTCCGTAGCCTGCCAGAACGTACTCAGCTATCCAAACCGGAACACGGTTGTGCGTGAGCGGATGGATGGCGTATGCGCCGGTGAAACAACCTGTTACCTGTTTCACCTCGCTCATGCGTTCGCGCTCAGAGCGGCTTTTTACATATTGCCGGTATTCGTCAATAGCCTGACGCTGTTCGTCGGTAGTGATAGTATCAACCAGTGTATGCTCAGGCGCAAGCACAAGGAAGTCAACACCGAATATCGTATCCGGGCGGGTAGTGAAGACTGAAACCTCTCCCCGACCCTCTCCAAAGGAGAGGGAGGTGTTATCGGCGTCCGGGTTATCTAAACCCGATTTTGAATCGCTGAGGTGCTTTCTGATTTCATTCACTACATTACCGGTATTGCTGATCACCTCTTCGTTCTTGAACCGGATTACTTTGAAGCCTTTCTCCTCAAGGTAGGCAGTTCGTTCTGCATCAGCTTCGATCTGGCTGTCATGTATTTTGCCATCAATCTCAATAATGAGTTTGGCGGGGAGGCAGACAAAATCCGCGATGAAACGACCAATAATATGTTGTTTCCTGAATTTTACCCCCATTTGGCTTGCCCGCAAATGCTGCCAAAGAATTTTCTCAGCTTCTGTTGGGTTCGCCTTGAGTTCAGCTCGGAATTCTCCGATGAGATTATACATCGATGTATCGGCTGTATTCCAACCAGGTTTCAGCGGTTGGTCCTGCGTATCATCTCCCTCTCCTTCGGAGAGGGATGGGGAGAGGTTGAACCTGACTATGGCACCGCTGCTTTTCCCGATCCAGTTGCGCTGCATTTCTTTCATGGCATCGCTCCAGTCGAGGTTGTCAAGGCTGGAAAGCAGGCGGTCAGCATATTCTGTGATACGCAGGAACCACTGACGCATCAGCTTGCGTTCCACCGGGTGGCCACCGCGTTCTGAAACGCCGTTAACTACCTCGTCGTTGGCCAACACAGTTCCGAGTGCTTCGCACCACCACACCTGGGCATGTCCCTGGTAGGCGAGGCGGTAGTGCATCAGAACGGCGCGCTGCTGTTCGGCGGAATAGCTGCTCCAAGTTGCCGCATCAAAGTGCAGTTTGTCGTCTCCGGGACATGGGTGACCAGCATTGCCTGAGGCGGCAAAGATGTTAGTCAATTCTGAGATAGGACGGGCTTTCTGTGCAGCCCTGTCGTACCAGCTATGAAAGAGTTGCAGGAATATCCACTGTGTCCACTTGTAGTACTTAGCATCGCTGGTGCGCACTTCGCGGCTCCAGTCGTAGCAAAAGCCTATGTTGTCCAGCTGCTCGCGGTAACGGGCAATGTTCTTCTCGGTAGTGTCAGCGGGGTGCTGTCCGGTTTCGAGGGCATATTGCTCAGCCGGCAAACCAAAGGCGTCGAAGCCCATGGGATGCAGCACGTTGAAGCCCTTGAGGCGTTTGTAGCGGGCGTAGATATCAGACGCTATGTAGCCAAGGGGATGGCCTACATGCAACCCTGCACCGCTCGGATAGGGGAACATGTCCAATACATAACATTTGGGTCTGGACGTGTCATTGGATACCTTGTAGACGTTTGTCTGGTTCCAGTATGCTTTCCATTTCCGCTCTATTTCGCCAAAATTATATTCCATAATATATGTGGGTATGCCGAGGGTACGGCCTAAAAAGTCTGAAAAGTGGCAAAAATACAAAACAAACCCTGCATAAGCATTTTAACAAAATCGTAGCGGTAAGTACGGCTAATGTTGCTAATTTTAATGTTTCTTGACACAAGTAAAACATAGTAAATTATAAAATTTCAGATAGTATGAAGAGGGTACTGATTTTAGTAATTGCCATTATCGGAGCGGTAGCAACATCGTGGGGGCAGGGCAGGTTTGCCAACTGGCCCGAGATGCAAACGTTTCACAGCACATTGTCGCAGACGTTTCATCCGGCTGAGGAGGGTGATCTTAAGCCTATCAGGTCGAGGTCGCTTGAATTGCTCGGGAATGCCAAACAACTGAATGCGGCTCCGATACCCGCCGAATTTGACAATGCCAAAATGCGCAACACATTGAAGCGGATGGAGCGCGAGGCAGATAAAGTGAATGCACTGGTGGTGTTGCAGGAACAGAATTCTACCATAATGAAACACCTGAAAGTGCTGCATAACTCGTTTCACGAGGTGGTAGGCATGTGTAAAAAAGAGGGAGAAGAGAAAAAAGAGCAATAATGAAAAAATATCTTGACGTCGCATGTGTAGCGCTGATGTGTGGGTTTGTGTTTACCGGTTGTACGAAGAAGGACCCTCCGGAAACAACAGATCCGACAGGGAACGGGTCGGTGAAAATTGAGTTCACCAACAAGGTGGGCAGCAGCAAGCTGTCTATGAATGACACCTGGTATGTTAATGACCACGGAGACTCGTTTAAGGTAAGTAAGTTCAACTACTATATAAGCAATGTGAAGTTGATAAAGACTGCCGGGACTTATACAGAGAATGAAAGTTATCACCTCATTCAGCAGGAAAAGGCCTCGTCGCTGGCGTTTGATCTTGCAGACGTGCCTTACGGGAAGTATACCGGAATAACGATGACTATTGGTGTAGACAGCCTGCGGAATGTTTCGGGTGCTCAGACGGGTGCGCTTGACCCCGCAAATGGTATGTTCTGGACATGGAGCACAGGCTACATCATGCTGAAGCTCGAAGGTACATCGCCGAAATCGCCATCAGGGTCAATATCCTTTCATGCAGGCGGGTATGCCGGTGCCAATGCTACACAGCGGACAGTTACCCTCAGTTTCCCGGCCGAGATCACTGTTGCAAAAGATGGTGTGAACCATGTGCATGTGGAGGCGGATGTATTGAAGCTCTTCAAGTCGCCTAATCAGTATGATTTCGCGAATACATACAACATCAGTACGGCAGGTGCGGCAGCCAAGGGGTTTGCAGATAATTATGCCAATATGTTGTCTGTAACGTATGCAGGTCTGTAGCTATCGGCATGCTAAAATTCAATAAATTCGGGTATGAAGAAGGTGACGGTATTGATTGTCGTGGCAGTACTAAGCTGCATGGTGTGGTTGGAAGGTTGCAAGAAGGATCAGATAGATCCGCGTTCGTGGCGTCCTGTAAGTTTTGAAGTACCGAAAGGATGGCCGCAGCCGGCCTACACATTTGCCAACAATCCGTTGACGTTTGACGGTTTTGAGTTGGGGCGGAAGCTCTTTTATGATATGCGGCTTTCGCGCGACAATACAGTTTCGTGCGGCAGCTGCCATCAGCAGGTTGCATCATTTGCTCATTTCGATCATGATATAAGCCACGGCATCGAGAACAGATTGGGAACGCGTAACTCCCCAATGCTCGCGAACATGGCATGGAACACCAGTTTCTTCTGGGATGGTGGAGTTAATCATTTGGAAAGCCAGCCGATAGCGCCGATACAAAACCATTTGGAGATGGATATGACCATGCCGGAGGTGATAGATCGGTTGAACGCAGATGCTGATTACCGCAGTCGTTTCAAAAAAGTGTTTGGAATTGATACGGCTAATTCGCAGAGAGTATTCAGGTCAATGGCTCAGTTTATGGCTGCAATGGTCTCGTCGAACTCGAAGTATGATAAATATGCAGCAAACCCGGGTGCGGGTTATTTTAGTGAGCAGGAGGTGCGAGGGTTGACCCTTTTCCGTCAGCATTGCGCAAGCTGCCATAAAGAGCCGCTATTCTCCGATTTCTCATTCCGGAACAATGGTCTTCTTCCCAAGCCAGGAGTTAATGACAGTGGCAGAGCTCATATAACCGGACTGGCAGAAGATAGATATAAATTCAAGGTGCCATCTTTACGTAACATAGCCGTGACACGTCCTTATATGCACGATGGTAGGGTAGCGACTCTTGCGGATGTGGTGGAGCATTACCGCAGCGGAGTGGCTGCAATGGCAACAACCGATGCTCTGGTGGCCGGCGGTGTTGTAATGACAGAAAATGAAAAGAGAGATATTATAAGTTTTTTAGAGACACTTACAGATAGTACCTTTATCACGAATCCGTTATTTGCAGAACCTGCAAAATAATGACAACCTATAAGACTATGCGTAAATTCTTCTTTATTTCGGCTGTATCAATGACCCTGCTGAGCAGTTGTGAACACGAAAAATTTGAACCGGTGGCCGGTAAGGGAGGTGCTGCCACTATCGTGGTATATCCTGCTCACCATGGGGTGACTTCATCGCTGGACAGTGTTATGGTGTACATCAAGTACAATACACTGAATGCTCCTGCCGACGGAAAGTACGACGATTCGGCTGCGTGTACCTATGTTAATTCCCTCCCGATGTGTTCTTTCACGTCTTTGTGGAACGGCAATTATTATATTTACGGCAAGGGGTATGATTACGCTATTCCCGGAAAGATCAGAGGGGGGCTTCCGTTTACGGTTAAGGCGCAACAATCATTCAATTTCACACTTCCGTTGGGCGAGGAAAGCGGTTACTGACAAGTGGGGAAACGTCCCCTGAGGTAATTCAGCCATTTATACTATCTTTCCCTGAAATAGATACGTATGAGTGACACTCAAAATGCTATGACGGGAAAGGGAGGCTCTGGTGCACTTTCGATCCTTGTCACTGTTTTCTTTTTCTGGGGTTTCATTGCCGCAGGTAACGGTGTTTTTATTCCGTTCTGTAAGCATTACTTCCAACTCGATCAGTTCCAGTCTCAGCTGATAGATTTCGCTTTTTATCTGGCCTACTACCTTGGGGCATTGGTATTATACGCTATCGCATCGGTTTTTGGTAAAGACGTTATTGCAAAATGGGGGTATAAGAACAGCATTGTCTACGGGCTGTTGTTTTCGGCTGTGGGCGCGGTTGTCATGATACTGGCGGTGAATGCAAATACCTTTCCGGGCATGCTTGCAGGTTTGTTTGCGGTGGCACTTGGTTTTTCCTTGCAGCAAACCGCTGCCAATCCCTTTGCTGCGCTACTGGGTACTCCGGAAACAGGGGCACACCGCATAACATTGGGCGGTGGAATCAATTCGTTCGGTACGGCAATCGGACCTATCATCGTAGCGCTGGCTTTGTTTGGGACAACGATAGCAAAGGACGAGCAGATCAACTCTCTTGGGCTGGACAAGGTGACCATTCTATACGCATGTGTGGGCGCTTTGTTTGTGGTGGCAGCCGCCTTATTTTTCTTTTCGAAAAAGCTGCCTGCAGGGCAGTTTGAAACAGATACCGAGAAATCGCCAAAGGCGCTGATGACGCTGGGCGTAATGACGTTTTTTCTTGTGATGGTATTTGTTCCCGTCTTCAGGAGTTATATGGTGACCACAACAGATGCGGCAAAGCTTGAGGCAATACAAACAGAGCGTTTCGCGTGGTTGGTGGCAGGTCTTGCGTTGATAGTGCTGACGTTGCTGATGGCTTTGCTGAGCGCGGGCAAGAAGCCGGAAGGGTGGGGCGCTATGCAGTATCCGCAACTGATACTGGGCATGCTGGCCATATTTACCTATGTGGGTGTGGAGGTGACGATACAGAGTAACTTAGGTGAACTATTGAAACAGCCCGATTTCGGGGCATACACATCTTCGCAGGTGGCTCCATTCATCTCCATTTACTGGGGTAGTCTGATGGTGGGGCGCTGGACGGGTTCGATTAAGGTGTTTGAACCATCGGCTTCCACGCGGACGATGCTGATGTTCCTGGTACCTATTGTCGCATTTGGAGTAGTACTGGGCGTGAACTCGCTGGCGCAGAACGATGTATCTCCCTTTTACTGGTATATCGTCTGCATTGTGATACAGGCTATAGCGTTCTATGCCACGCAGGACAAACCGGCAAAGACACTGATGGTGTTCTCGTTGCTGGGAGTAGCGTTTATGCTGGCTGGTATATTTACCACAGGCAGGATCGCTACCTATGCATTCCTTAGCGGCGGTCTCTTCTGCTCTATCATGTGGCCTTGCATCTTCGTGCTGGCTATTGCAGGGCTGGGTAAATACACCTCTCAGGGTTCGGCGTTCCTGATTATGATGATCCTGGGTGGAGCTATCATTCCGCCTATTCAAGGTAAGCTGGCGGACATTAAGACGATAGGTATACATCAGTCGTATTGGGTGCCGGCGATAGGCTTCGCTTATCTTGCCTGGTTTGCCTATGCAGTGAGAAGGATATTACAAAAGCAAGGAATAGACTATGACGCAACCATTGGCGCTGGGCATTGATATCGGCGGCACAAACACAGCATACGGGATTGTGAACCGAAGAGGCGACATCTTACACAAGGGGTCAATGCCTACGACAGGACATGCAACGGTGCAGGAATACATAGAAGCACTCAAAGGCGAATTGCTACCCCTGATAGATAGATTTGGGCGAGACGAAATAGAGGGAGTGGGGGTAGGTGCACCCAATGGTAACTATTACACCGGCGAGATTCTTTTTGCGCCTAATCTGCCCTGGAAAGGAGCTGCGATACCCCTGGTGAAAATGCTGAATGAGGCGCTTGGTCTGCCTTGTAAGCTGACCAATGACGCGAACGCGGCAGCACTTGGTGAAATGATGTATGGCGCAGCAAGAGGTATGAAGGATTTTGTAGTGGTGACACTTGGCACTGGGGTGGGTAGTGGTTTTGTGGCCAACGGTCAACTGATCTACGGGCATGATGGATTTGCCGGTGAATTCGGTCATATGATATCGGTACGCGATGGGCGAAAGTGCGGTTGCGGACGCAAGGGTTGTCTTGAGGCTTATTGTTCGGCAACAGGAATAGTGGCTACTGCCGAGGAGTGGTTAACGGAGGACAATTCGCCATCGCTGCTAAGAGGCAAAGAGGGCAAACTGACAGCCAGGGATCTGCACGAAGCAGCACTGCGCGGAGATGTAATGGCCTTGCAGATATTTGAGTACACCGGAAAAATACTGGGGCAGACCCTCGCCGACATGGTAGTGGTAACGTCTCCGCAGACGATCGTGTTTTTCGGAGGGTTGGCTCATGCCGGTGATATTCTGTTCCGTCATGTAAGGTATTATATGGAAGAAAGTATGTTGAATATCTTTAAGGATAAAGTGGCGTTTCTGCAATCGGCATTGCCGGATGCGGATGCCGCTATACTTGGGGCAAGTGCCCTTGTGTGGTAGCCCACATTTACTTTTTCATGTTCTCGATGTATCCAAGATAGCGGTTGGCCAGAACTTCGCGGTCGAAGTTCTGCTGCGCAAATCTATATCCGCTCTCTCCCTCGCGTTTTAGCCTCTCGGGGTCGTTGAGATATTGACGGATGATGCGGTTGTATTCGGCAGCGTTTTCTGGTTCCACATATACTCCCGCACCGGCAGCTTCCACCAGTTCGCGCGAGACGCCATCTATGGCCATCAGTATAGGCTTCTTGCACGACATGTAGTCGAACGTCTTGTTGGAGTAAACCGTCTTGAATGTGTCTACGCGTTTGAGGACGGATGCCCCCATTTCTGAAGCAAGAATGTAACGGAAAACCTCTGCTTTGGGCACCGAATCGAGGAAGCGGACGTTTTTTATGTTCCGTTCTTTTGCAAGCTTCATTACCCGTTCTTTCTCCATCCCCTGGCCAATAAGCAGGAAAAGGACGTTTGTGTCGGCAAGGGCCTCACCGGCATCAAGCAATTGCTCCAGGTGATTGGCAACGCCATGCGCGCCCACGTAGGTGATGACGAATCGTCCATCAAGATCGTGCTGTTTGCGGAAGGCTTCCCGGTCGAAGTCGTTAAGCAACCTTTCGGATAGGCTGAAATCGGCCGCGTTAGATATCTGGATGAGTTTGCTTTCGGGAATTCCTTTTTTGTCGCGCAGGGTATTGTAGAAGGCAGGTGTGAGAACGTTGATCAACTTTGCATTCCGATAGATGAATGCTTCTACCCAATAGGCCAGTCGGATTACCATTTTATTGGTAAGTACCCCCGTGTCAATGGCCGATTCGGGCCACAGGTCGCGCACCTCGAAAACAAAAGGCATTCTTCTTAGTCGGGAAATGAGATAACCTGTTATGCCGACGAACAAAGGTGGTGAAGTGACGATGACCACATCGAATTTTCCTTTTACCTTGAACAGACCTGCATAGAGCGCCGAGAACATAAAGGAGAAATAGCCCCAGAGACGGCCGATGAAACTCTTATTATAGGCTTCAGACACATGGCAACGCATCACGTTGACAGCTCCTTGTTTTTTCGGGACAAAGTACTTGCCTTTATACTCCGGACGTTTTTCGTGACCGTTGTAGTGCATCATGCCTCCGAGCACAGTTACAGTGTGGCCCTGGTCTGTCCATATCCTGGTAAATTCGTTCCATCTTGATCCGCCCGGATCGTCTTCCTCCAAAAAGTACTGGTGGATAAGTAGTATGTTCATCGGAGCCGTAAAAATAACAGATATTTTCGGGTGTAGGCTACCCGATACTAATAACTGTAGTTACTGTTGAGGTGTTTGTAAGGAATGAAAGCTCTGTTGACTCTTCCTTTTGGCCATATAGAGATGATGTATAGCCCGTTGTTGTTGCAGGGGCAAGGTCGGTTCCTCTGGCGTCGGTAGCGGTCAATTTTGCCTTGCCTGAATGGCCCGGTGCAATATGCCAGAGTTGTATGACGGGGATGCCTGCCGGCGCATTTTCCACGGTGTCAATAACTTTCCATACAGCGCGATCTTTTTGCTTGACGATCCTACGGGTATGTGCCATGCCGGGTGCCACGTGCCCAAACGCGTGAATTGTTCCGGTAAACTCATAACTGTCAGCCGTTTCGGCAAATCTTGCCGCGGCTTTTTGAATCCAGTGGTACCAGATGAATCGGCCACCTTTCAGCATCTGATCGTTGTTGCCTAGCATTACCGTGTTGTGAGACCGGGTGCCGCTGAAGTAACGAATTATTTCTGAATCTGTATTGTATTTGTAACTGCCCGCATCGGGTATTATGTTCTCTCCGCGGTGCCAGATGTCAATATGGAGTGCGTCAGCCTGGGACGGGCGATCTTTATATGCGCCACATTTAATGAATGTCAGGGTTTCTGACTCTCGGATAATATAGTATCCTCCAACCGGGAATTCATGTGTGCCGTTTGCAGGGTCCCACGAATGTTTGATGTCTTTACTGATGTTGTACCAGGCTGCGTCTTCGTTGTTCGGGTTGTCAAACGATCTTATGCCGAGTGCCGCAGCAAGAGCGTTCAGTTGTGGTCGGTAGTCGCGATAATGGTTGCTACTCAGAGGGAAAAACAACGCCCCGTCATTGGCTCCATAGTTGGGCAGCCACCCATTGACGTCGTTTGTGCATGTGCCGAGGAATGTCAATGACTTGCGGGCTCTGTCATACACTGTTTCGTTGAAGCGCTCGTCATTGTTTTCTGAAAGGGCAATGGCCCACGTTAGCAACTGTATCACGATCCTGTGGTAGTTCATAGAGTATTGCAGGAAGGTGCCGTCTTCATAGATCTGGTAGGCTATTTCTTCTTCAAACCATTGTTTTCCTTTTTGTTTCCATACACCGGCACCGGGCATTGAGGGGAAGAATAATCCGCCAAGGTATAGCATCAGCGTTTCGGTAATGGCGTGGTTGTTTCGAACTGCAATGCGCGAAAAATTTATGTTGTTATAAATGTGATGCAGGTGCCAGTAGATGACATGCTGCATTTTGTTGAATATGCCTTCGGTAAGTGCCGGTGAGTTGCTGTAGAAATGTAGTGCAAACAGCCAGTTCAGCAGGCGGATGGACATTTCCTGACTGCACCGGTAATTGGGCCCGCAGTTGATGCCATTGCTGTCTATCCAGGAATCGATCTCATTGAAAATATATGCTCCGTGGTTTTCGCCAAAATGATGGTCGTAGCGAATAATGTCATAAATCCATGAGAAACGAGACCGTTCCCAAACATATTTGATGTCGCCCGCTTCTGCCGAATAATCCGGTATCTCGGTCCAGTGTTTGCGGGCATCGTACCTGTAGCCCGAATCGGGATTCGTGACCCAGTCGGGGTTTGCATTGGGCTCAGACACGAAACTGCTGAACATGGGTATGCGACCTGCCAAAAGATCGGCAAGACGTTTTGAAAGCAGTTCTGACGGGGCTTTTTTCAGGGTGATGTCGGCTCTGGAATTGAAGAAGAACTTTGCATTTTTGTCCTTCCATTGATCAAGCGTAATGAATTGCTGAAAGGGAGGATTCTGCGGGAAGCGACGCTTCAGTAGCCCTGATCGGCGCATAAACTCGTGCAGCGCCCTGAAAGCCACATAGCGTGGTCCCATGTTGCGGACAAGGTCTAAAATGCGTTTTGCTTTCTGCATCTTGGTTTTACAAAGTTACTTTGAATTCGCTGCCTTTTCCCGGTGTACTGGTCACTGAAATATTGCCACCATAAGACTCAACCTGAGTTTTGGTAATGTACAGTCCTATTCCCTTGCTGTCGAAGCCGCGATGGAACGTTTCGTTGAGTCTGAACATTTTGTGTCCGTATTTTTCGAGGTCAATACCCAGACCGTTGTCTCTGACCGTAAGCTGAACGCGGTTGTCCACCATGTTCGTAAATATGTCAATTTCTGGCGTTATGCTCTCGTGGGTGTATTTAAGGGCATTGCTAAGCAGGTTGTATAAGATATGTTCTAAATATACTTTCGGGTACTGGATCACACTAACGCTCAGGTGTTTGCGGATAATCGCCTTTTTCTCGTAGATCACAGCCTGAAGTTGATGGCATATATCACGTATGAGTATATGCATGTCGCAATTGTCTATCGGGATCTCTTTATTGAGTTTGATCTCTGTGATCTGCATCAAGGTATTCAGGCTCTCCATGAGGGCATTGCTTCCTTCATGTATCATTTTCGCCGCCTCCTCAATTGTGAATGGTTGGTCAGGTGCGTGTTCGTTGTCTTTTGTTCTTACAAGTTCGAGAAGGCTTTCAGAAAGAACACGAATGTTTCCCCCCGGCCCCCTCAGATTGTGTGCGATGATGTGGCTCAGTTCCTCCAGTTGATGTATCTTGTTGATCAGGTTCTCTTTTGTTAGCTCCAGCTCCGAATTGCGCTTATTCAGCGCCCACAGCATTTCTTTCTTGTCTGTTATGTCAACAACCTGTGCGATGAAAAATTTAGGCTCGCCATTGCCGCCTCTCACTACTGATACAGTAAGCAGGATCTGAACGATTTTTCCCGGGCGGGAGATGTAGCGTTTCTCGACATTGTAGGAGTCGATCTCGCCTTTTAACATTTGTCTGACCAGATGTGTGTCGATATCAATGTCATCCGGATGAGTGATGTCTTGAGGGGATATCTTTTGCAGTTCTTCTCTCGAATACCCGGTCATGGAACAAAGGACATTATTTACATCGAGCCACTTACCGTCGTTGCCAATGAGTGCCATACCGATCCCTGACTCGTTAAAGGCACTGGCAAAAGTATCCATGCTCGTCTTTAATTGTTCCTGCGCCTTTACACGATCGGTGATATTCAGACCATATCCGATACCGTACAGTTGTTTCCCGTTGTTGTCGAAAACAGGATACATGTACCGCAAGTGATGCTCCGTTTCGCCATTTTTGTTCACAAGTGTATCTTCCCATTCAATCTCTCTACGCTCGTCTCTCGCTTTCTCGAGGATTCTGCGGCGGTGAGCAGCCATTTCGAGGGGTTTATTCCTGTAGATACAATAGTCTTCGTCGGTTTGGCCGATAAGCCAATGTCTGAGGTTTTCGTTCTTGATCGCTGTGGGGTTGATGTACAGGTATCGGAAGTTGGCGTCATAGACAACGATGTCAGCACCGATAGAGTTAAGAATTTTCTCGTAAAAATTCCGAAGTTCAGCTATGTGTTTTTGGGTGTTCTTTTGCACTGTGATATCTCTGAATTTCCAAATGCCACCTTTTTGATGGTTATTGAATTCCAGGGGCAGGAAATCCCTACTCAACACTCTTCCGTCGGCCATTTCCCACTCTTCATTTAGTACTACCTCTTTACGTTTCAGTATGTCGAGCGTTTTTTTTAGGAATTCGTCAGGTTTCATGTATTTGACCATGCGTTGCCGGAGGCTTGGCGCAGTGTGGATGCCGGCATGCCCTGAGGGATCTCCTGCAATTTCATATACATCACAAAACATCTGATTGGCGAAAATTATCTCATCGTTTTCATCCGTTACCAAAATTCCCTCATTGAGGTTATTGATAAGCTTAGATAGCATCTGCGCTACTGAAGCGTACTTTTCTTCGGTTCTTTTGCGCTCGTCGATGTCTGTGTGTGTGCCGATGAAACGTAACGGTTTGCCTGACTCGTCGTTGGCGACTACAACTCCGCGGCTCAGAACCCATCGGTAGTTTCCGTTTGAGCACCTGAGGCGAAATTCGGAATGGTAATACCGGGTTTCTCCGGCAAAATAATTCTCTCTTGTAAGTGCAACCTTTTCAATATCGTCCGGATGGATCAGTTTTGTCCATTGGCTGAGATCAGTTACCTCGTCGTGTGTATATCCGAAAATGCTATGCCATCTGTCTGAGAACGCGATCTTTCGCGCAGGGACATCTACATCCCACATTCCATCGCCAGATGAGTCAAGCGCAAGCCTCCAGAAGTCTTCGGAAACTTGAGTCTTCCCATTTGTGGAGATGTGGTCAACAACAACAAATATTCTGTTTGGATCAGGGTGGGTGGCAAGGAAACGGATATCGAAACGCAGCAGGGAATCGCCGGAAATAACAGCATATTGAGTTCGGTCATTTTTTCGTGTTGCCACACATTGGGCAATGATACTTTTGTGTGTAGCAATAACTATATCGTTGTTTAGTTCCCTGTCTATTGTTTCCGCGCAGGATTTCCACGACTGATGAATGACGCCGTCACCTGAAACGTCGAGCACGCGGCCGCCAATTTGCAGCAGTGTATCAACGATCGTTTCGAATTTATGCCTTTGGCCGTCAGTCATGCGTCAATGGGTCATTTGATATTAAACAGCTGGATGATTTGGTTTACTATGCGCTCTGCAGTTTTTCCATCCCACATCTCAGGTATTGCTCCTTTCTTCCATTCGCCCGCAAATAGTTTTTTAAACGCCGGGGCAATTGCGTCAGGGTTGGTCCCTAACAGTTCATTTGTTCCTACTGTACAAGTTTCAGGACGTTCTGTATTGTCACGTAGCGTCATGCAAGGTACACGCATTACGGTTGTTTCTTCCGTAATACCTCCAGAGTCGGTCACTACAGCCTTGGCGTGTTGAACCAGATAGTTGAATTCAAGGTATGGCATTGGTTCTGCAAGGTGTATAGTCGAAAGGTCGAGATTTAGTGACGACAGCATTTTGGCAGTGCGTGGATGTACAGGGAATACGATGGCCATTCCGTTGGCAGATTCTATGATCTGACCCAGAAGTGCCTCTAATTTGTCTTTATCATCCACGTTTGCCGGCCTATGGAGCGTGAGTACAAGATACTCCTTGTCCTTAAGTGCTGCTGAATCCCAGATAGGGGGCTTCGTGAGTCTCGGTAGTTGTTTGAACAGCGTATCTATCATTGTGTTACCAACAAAAAAGATACGGTCATCTGCCACACCGGTTTTTCTCAGGTTGGCATTTGCTGTTTCTGATGTGGTAAAAAAGTAGTCAGTTATTGCGTCAGTAACAATACGGTTGATCTCTTCGGGCATTGTCCAGTCTCCGCTTCGAATGCCTCCTTCCACGTGAGCAACTTTAATATTGTTCACTTTTTTTGCCGCAATAGAGCATGCCATCGTAGAAGTGACGTCACCAACAACGATACAAAGATCGCAAGGGCGCTCCATGAGCAGTTTCTCATAGCCCACCATGATCTTACCTGTCTGCTCGGCCTGTGTGCCTGAGCCTGCTTCAAGGTTGTAGTGCGGCGTGGGTATATTGAGCTGCTCAAAGAAGTCGTGGCTCATTTTTTTGTCATAATGCTGCCCGGTGTGAACCAATCTGAATTCGATAGGAACGCCTTCGTTCTGTTTCGCCATTATGGCATGTGTGATGGGGGCTATCTTTATAAAGTTTGGCCGTGCGCCGGCTATTATATCTATTAGCATTTCTGATCCTTTAGTTTTGTGTGTGTTGATTCGGGCGTCAGCGAACAGGAACCCATTCGCGACGGGTAAGGCTTTCAATCGCAGCCAAACTGGCAAGCGTCGTATTGATGATCTCGTCAAACGGGATCAATGCACCTCCTCCGTTCCTTACCCTGTCGGAAAGTAGTTTGAACTGGGCTGTGTGCCCCTTGTCCATAGTCGTTTTTAGCTTTGAGAAGTTCTTTGTTCCATACCCTACTGTGGTCTGGAAATTGTCCATTATCAGCGTGCGTTCAAGTGAGTATACTTCTACGCGTTCTTTCGAATAGTCTTTAGAGCCGTTTGCGAAATAGTTGATCACTCCTGTGCTTCCGTTTTCGTACTGAAGCAGAATACTGGCGTTGTCTGTATTCGCTTCAGGGTTGACTCCCAGCGCATTCATACATACAGCGGTAATTCGGCTACCTGTCAGATAGGTGATGAGGTCCATGTAGTGGCATGCCTCACCAATTATTCTGCCGCCACCCACTTTCATGTCGTGCACCCAAACATTTGCAGGTATTGCACCTGCGTTCATAGTGGCAATGACATTCATCGGTGCGTCACCTACAACTTTCTTAATGGCGACTATGTGAGGGGAAAAGCGACGGTTGAAACCTACCGTAAGTGTCTTCGTGCCATCGTATGCGGCCAGCACATTGTCCACTCCTGCACGGTCGATTGACAGAGGCTTTTCGACGAAAACATGCTTCCCCGCTTTCAGCCCCTCCACTACCATGCCAGCGTGTTCATTGCTGCGGGTAGTTATCATTACAAGGTCGATAGTGGGGTCGGCAAGTATGCTCTTGTAGTCAGTTGTGCTTTTGCCGATCTTGTATTTTTTAGCCAGTGCTGTGCCGGTGACGCCGGATGCGCTTGCGATACTGTATAGCGGAGCTCCTATGCTGCTGAGGGCGGGTAACATGGTCATACCGGTGAAGTTGCCTGCGCCAATGATTCCGATCCCCCCCTTGCCCTGAGCAAAGAAGCCGTCAGTTACCTTGATGGTGTCTGCGGGGTTGCCTACTTCAGGGTATTCAAGTATCGACGCGATGGCGTCTTTATTGCCCATATTGTTGTATATCTTGCCATAGTCGGCAAGAGGAACGCGCTCTGTAATGAGTGATGTTACGTCGAGGCGCCCCATGCTTATCATGTCAAGGACTGCTTTGAAATTCCGTTGCTCGGTCCATCTGACGAACGGCAGCGGGTAATCAATACCGCGTTTTTCATAGGTGTCGTCATAACGCCCCGGTCCGTACGAGCAGGACACTTGAAACGTGAGTTCTTTTTCATAGAAATCGGCACGGCTGATGTTGAGTCCGATGACGCCAACAAGGATAATGCGACCTCGTTTCCGACTCATTTGTGCCGCCTGAGCAATTATCTCGTCGGTTTTTGCTGATGCGGTTATGATCACACCATCGCTACCTATGTTGTCAGTAAGATCCATTACCGCTTTTACAGGATCGCTTCCTTCACCGGGGTTGATGCCGATAATTCCTTTGGAGCGGGCTATGCTTATCTTTTTTGGATCGAGGTCGATGCCTATAACCCGGCATCCGTTGGCCAGCAACAATTCCGCCGTCATAAGACCAATAAGGCCAAGCCCCACCACAACGATAGTCTCTCCAAGAGTTGGGTTGCAAAGCCTGATGCCTTGAAGCCCGATGGAACCAAGTACAGTAAATGTAGCTTGCTCATCGGTCACATTATCGGGGATGTGCGCAACCAGATTTTTGGGTACACACACATATTCCGCGTGTGGGCCGTTGGATGCGACACGGTCGTTAATAGAGAACTCGTGTACCCCTTCGCCAACCGCAATGACTGTACCGGCATTGCAGTAGCCAAGCGGCAACGGTTGGCCAAGTTTATTGAAAACCGCCTGCATGGTTGGTTTCAATCCATCAGACTTGATCTTCCCGATCACCATTTTTACCTTGTCGGGCTGTTGACGTGCTTTTTGTAACAAGTTGGCTTTCCCGAATTCAACCAGCATTCGTTCTGTGCCAAGTGAAACCAGGCTCCGGGTAGTTTTTATCAGTACATATCCGGGCCTGACTTTGGGCGCAGGTACATCTTCCAATATGGTTTCGCCGGTTTTGAATGATTGAATGATTTGTTTCAAGTGTTCGTCTGTTTAGTCCTCTAAAGCAGCATTGTTTGCCGACTTGTTATTAACGTACAAATGTAATGTTTATCCGTGTCATTGGCTATATGTCTGAAGGGGGACGAAGGGCACGAAGGGCGTCTGATGTTGCCGGAACCTAAAAATCCGGTTTGTTATGTATGAATTTGTGCTTAACTGGTTAACTTTATACGACACCTTTTGAAGTACACTAAATTGAGCCGTACCCTCGTTTTCGTTTCATTCGTTATTTCACTTCTTTGTTCTTCGATACAAATAGAAGGGCAAACCCGTCGTTTTTTTAATCTAAATGCTGAGAATGGGTTGCCGTCTAATCATGTTTACGGAATGATTACAGACAGGCTGGGTTATTTGTGGATAGCCACGGATAAGGGTGTTGTCAGATACAATGGATACGAATGCAAGCTTTTTGATATGAAGGACGGATTGCCGACTGATGATGTATGGGAGCTGGTAGAGGACAAAAAAGGCAGTATTTGGCTCGGATGTATCGCGACTGAAATGGGTTATTTGCAAGACGGAAAATACTATGAAGTAAACTCTGGGTTAAATGAGTTGATTTATCCTATGTACATCCGCCAGAGGGATAGTGGTATTCGTTTTTTACTCGGTTTTAAGAGTCTTGAGAAACCGATGAGGTATTGTTTTGACTCGAATGATTCGATAAAGACGATAGATGTTGATGCTTCGAAATGGAACCACAGCCAATTGCGTTACGGTTGTGTTCCGATAGTTGATGGGCGTGGACGGATGTTTGTAATTATCGGGAATGACATATTTGATTGTGATGTCAGAGCCAATTTGTTGAAACAAGGCCGCACGGCGCGGTTCCAAGATGGCAATGAATTACCGCAACGGTATTTTTATGATAACACGCTTACTGTTGTTGATGGGGCCATAGTGAGTTACCCGTATCAGCAGAAGTCAAATTACGTTTTGGCAACAAATATCAAAACTGGGGTAACGGCACTCCGCGAATTTGGTTTTCCGGGCAACAATCATGTGCAGTATGTTTACATTGAAAAGAATCAAGATCGGAAGAATGCATTTTTTGTTTTCACTGAAAAATATGTTTATAAGTGCGTTTTGTCAGACTCGATCGAAGTTGTTGCCAGTTATTATTTACCTGAATATCTGGCCGAGCCATCAATAACCGGAGGCGATCTGAATACATTTCATTCAACCAGTGCCTGGGGGGCGTGTATTGGAACAAATGAGTCCGGGGCTTATCTTGAGAGCGCCAACGCACCGGCAATAAATGAATGCGGCATCGATATTAAGGGGTATTACTGTGTTGGAAGTCACGGTGATTCTTTGAGTTTCTGGTGGAGTGACGAAGAGCGAAAAATAGCAATACTTGACCGGTCTGCGGTCCGAATGCGTATAGAAGCGGGTGAGCTTTCTGGGGTGAGTGATATCAAGCAGTATGCCGGGGATACTTTCTTTGTTTCGGGGCCATATCCCTATTTTCTTTTTCTGCATTCAGGTCGATTGATGCGCACAGATATCTTGAGGTTCGGGACTTCTATCAATACAATGTATCGGAACAGCAACGGAGATATCGAGGAAGTCACAGGTTTTGGCTGTATGACAATAAAAGAACTGGACGGCGAATATAAGAGGGATGTACATGATTATACCATATATAAAGCACTGAAGTGGGATGCTCGCGGAAAGCAGTATTGGGCATACAATAACTCTTCAATATTGATTTATGATCCGGTCGATTCAAGCAGGAGGGAGACTATTTCCAGACGAGCTTTGAATGACCTTGGGGTAAAAAAATTATTAAGTGTAACGCTCGACTCACTTCATGGGAATGTTTTTATTGCCGGGTACGACAACATTCTAGTTTATGATAAGGCGAAAAGAAATGCCAGGTTGCTGTTTCGGAATCTTCGGTTCAAAGACGGCGCGTTTGTATATGTCAAGGGAGATGTTTTGATTGTGGCCTGGAAATATGGAATATTATTCAGTGCTATAAAGGGAAGTATGGGGGTTACTGATCCTTTGGTTTATTTGAATGTCAGGTCATTGAAGTATAAATATCTCAACAGTTGTGTTGTGATGGGCGATAAGCTGTTTATCAATACTGATCGAGGGCTTTATAGTGTCGAGATACCGAGTTCAAAAGAAGTGGAGTTGTTGCGTAATCGCGCCGACGGAGCATATCGGTTTGTTTATTTGAATAATGGCCGTATGTGTTCGCTCTATGATAGAGACACAATAACGATCATTAATGACGGGCGGATAGGGCTGGACCTTGTTAATCCGATCGGTGTTGGGAAATTGGCATTCCATTACTCATTTGATAGTGTGAATTGGATAGATGCAGACGGGGGAGAATATATAGATGTGCCAGGGTATTTTGAGCGTGATGAGTACTATTTAATGTATGTTTTTGCAAGTGATGATTCATGGAAGAGCAAAATCTACCGAGTGTACGTGTACCCTGTTCCTAAGTGGTGGCAGACGAAGCTTGCACGATCGATATTTAAAATCGGAATTGTTTTGCTGGTGTTGCTACTCATTGCAGTTGTGGTTTTTGTGACTCGCAGGATCGTGTTGAAGGCAACATCGAGAAAGCAGCTCCAAATGGAATTGGAGTTGAAAGCTATTTATTCTCAGATCAATCCGCATTTTATATTCAATTCGCTTAATTCAGCATTGTTGTTAGTGAGCAAGAATAGAATGGATGAGGCATATATACACATTTCGAAGTTTTCAAGGTTGTTGAGGAGTTACTTGCGGTCGTCGAGAAACAAGTATGTTTCAATTGAAGAGGAGGTTGCGAATCTGAATAATTATGTGGAGTTACAGCAGGCACGTTTTAAAAGCCGGTTTACATACGAGGTGGAGGTTGATCCGGAGATAGATGCAGCGCGTACAAAGATCCCTTCTTTGTTGGTTCAGCCGTTTGTGGAGAATGCTATTAATCATGGCATTCTGCCTAAGACCGGTGCGGGCGTAATTGTCCTCAGATTTCTCAGGTCGCAGAAGGAAGGTAGTATTGTGTGTGTCATTGACGATAACGGCATAGGCAGGGAACAGAGCCGGCTGAATAATGCGGGGGCTGAGGAAGTGAAAGACTCGTATGGTGACGTAATGATAAGAGACCTGGTGGCCGTTTTTAATAAGTATGAAAAGATGAACATATTCATTGATTATTATGATAAAAGTGGAAAT